>JAEUWE010000248.1 GCA_016791465.1 Pseudobdellovibrionaceae bacterium | reverse complement strand
TATCTGACTTTCTGCGCTCTCGACACATGACTGATTTCTCGACAGTTCCAGGTGCGTGGTCAAAGTTCTTGTATCTGTACTCACGGGTGATTGAAGACGCTCCGTTAGTAATTCGTGAACGTAGTGATGTGGGGCTTGGCGAAGTAGTGGTCAAAGTCGAAATGTCCAAGGACAAAGATGGGGACCACCAAGTCTTCAAGGTCTCATGGAACATGAAGATCAGAAATCAAGAGTCAGTTGTGATTTCTGTGTTTAATTCCTTTGAGTGAGCTCACTTGACCAAATACAGCTTCGGCCTGAGTTGCACAGGTGATGTTGTCGGTGGCCCTGATTCTGACTTTGGCGGTGTTTGTCCAAAGATCTTTAGGGCTGCATCTCTTGGATAGCCTTCAGGAAGAACCAATGAAATCGTTTTGGAGAGGTGGAGCGACATCTCCAAGGGTTCACTGAAGTCGATTCGCCCCATGTAAGTGTGAGCTTCAAGTTGAAATCGATATTCATTGAGTGATCCAAGAATGGATTTGTTCGCAGTCTTTGCGAGCTTGAACTCATTCATTTGTTCCCGCTCCTCCTGGATATTTCCTTCCTCAACGCCAATCGCTCGCAAGACCTCAGAGACTGCGTCTGACAGGCGATCTGGAAAGGACATATAGGGAGCGGCCTCCAAAATCACAGCGAGCCTGGACGTGGAACTCACGCAAAGAATGAACTGCTTCCGGCAGAGCACGATATCGTTAGCATACCAGTCGCCCATTCGAGTCGTAGACGAATCAGCAGTACTCTCGAGTTTCTCTTTCATGCGCTTGGCAAGACTTGCCGTCGGTCTAATGATGATCATAGGTTTTTCTGCCTTTTGAAGATCCCAATGCGTTGCGAAACTCGACGGGGCGGAACATTCATATGTATTACGCCCCAGCCTTAATCATCGAGTTCAATCGTTCAAACACCTTAGAAACCTCTTCGTAACCAGGTTCACTTTTGAATAGCTCGATCTCTTCAGGCGCAAGACGTTCACCCTTGACGAACATTTTCTCGAACAATCCTCGACGTTCATGAAAGCAAGTCGCATGAAACATGATCAATAGTTGGATGTCATCGGTCGCACGCTTCAGCTCGATGATTGTCTGTTCTAAAACTTCACTAGCGGCAACCTCAAGAAACCATCCGAATAGGCCGACTCGCTTTATCTCCGCGAGGTCACGGATCTCGCTCATTTTTTCGATAGTTTGGTCGCTCAAGCGCGCCATCCATACCTTGCCATGAAGCTTCTCGGCGTCCGATCTGCTTCTGCCACTTATCAAATGAGTTTTGAGTTGATGGAAGTTGCCGTGGGTAAGGGCGTCTCGCAGATTCTTTCGCTTAGTGAGCCATACATCCAACTTGGGTGCGGCCTTCTTTAAGTCATTTATGATTGGTTCAAAAGGGCGAAGTCCAGGCGATTGCCTCCGCTCCGAAGTGTTCAACTCGAAGACCGGTACTTTCAATTTCTCGGCAAGATTTTTTACGGACAACTCCCAATAGGATGCAATCCCACAGGCAAGAACATATGTAAGCTGTCGGTGCGCCAGAATACCCGAATCATACCGCTTGATCTGGTCGGCGATAGATATGTCAGGTGCCTTTTCTAGTTCTGCCGCAACTTGGTTGGCGACATCCGCAATCATTTCAATATCAGCAGGCGAATTTGAATCCATATTGTTCCGGAGCACTTTAAGTACGGCTGCCACGACAACATCTCGGTCAGTGAAGCGGAAGATTGGACTACCGCGCGGAACAGGAACTTTGAAACGAACGTAACCCAAGCGACTCAACACAGAGTCGGCAAGGCGTCTGGCACGTGTACCCACCATAAACTGAAGAAAGTTATGGAATCTCAAGTGAAAACATCTCCCCAAGTTATTGATTCCCTGTAGAACCACGGAACCAGACGTTCTCGTCCCCCGAGGGGGAGAATCAATCTTTTTAATTACTTAGAACCATTTCCAGGTTCCCAAGAGAATGGAGGCGGCCGTAGTCGACACCGGCTATTCTTTTGCAAGCGAGTGCGATCGGCAAGGGAAGACTTCCCCCCGCAGATGAATAATTCTATCGACTGTTTTCTTCTTTGAACTGGATGGCGTCCCGAAATCCAGTTGTGGTGTGAACCGTTACTTCACCGAGTGAAAAGTGGTTTCGCTACAAGAAACCTTGTCTGCAGAAAACAAGGTGAGATTCAAATCGGCATGTTCCGTCGTGAGGGAACTCTTGAACAAGATCCCATCATACTTCGCCTTCTTTATGAGCTCACAAATATACTGAGTGGGAAGGTAATCAAAGTAAGGGTCCTCACTACTCGCCTTTGACGACAGTTCTTTCACGTACATTTTCATGATTTCGATCAGTTCAATATACTTTTTGATTCGGCCGTCAAAATAGAACGGCGAAACAATATAATGATTCGAGAGATCAACAATCTGGAGAGGTTCGTTAACTTGGAATTTTCCAAGTGTATAGGTTTGCCCGGATCCAAGTTTGATTTCCTTTTCGCACACCGCCTTGTTCGAGCCCAAATAGAGATAGGATATCCCTTTTGGGTTGGCTCGTCCTACAGAAGCACAGTGACGAGGCGGAGCTCCCATGTCGCCTGTGTCCAACTTTTTCGGCGAACTTCTGGCGCGATAAAAAACGCTTCCCCGGACGATCGGTTTTTCACGAAACTTGAAGATCTCCTTCATTTCATTCAGATCCAATTCGTTGTCAGGGAAGAATCTGTTGCCGAATTTTATTTCCTCTTTGAAAGCATCCCAGTACTTCGCTTGAAAATCTCCGCCATCAAATCCAAACCCATTGTCAAAGCGGTATACAGGATCGTGGAGATAAGGGCAGTCGCTTCCGTCACGAGTATCAACGGCGTACATCATTTCGATGATCGCTTTGTTCTGCTCTTGATCATTGTTCGGACTAAATATTCCGAAATCGTTTTCGATCGTCTCCCATACAAGCGCTCCAGAATCAGACGGGCTTCCTCCTGGTAAGTGCGCCGCAGCCTCCTGAGGATGATATGTGACGTACAAGTTCACGACGGGATCGAATATCGGCCTCAACAACTGCTCATCAATACAAAGCTCATGCCTTCCCGTAATCTCGCAGTCGCCAGCCCGAGCATTGTCATTAAAAAAGGCTTCCAAAAATGGATCGTCGAACAAATAGATGCTTATCATTCGGCAGCCGTCCCGGGTGATTCAATTCGCGCCAATAGGTGTTTCAGATAGTCGCCCTTTGGTTTCGCAAAGAACCGAAGGTAATCTTCAGAAGAAACGATGTCCGACTTATCGTTGTTGCACAGGTAGCACGCAAGAACGCAATTCGTCGGGTCATACGCATTTTCTCTAGCGTTGATTCTATCGACCTCGAGGCTTCTGCCTCTTGTCGCCCGCTTTGATTTCAATAAACCCGCATCAAGCAGCCTGCTGATATCCAACTGGCTAGTGCGGCAGTAAAAACACGCGCCATTTTGCACGGCGAACTGATCCGAAAACCAAGCACAAAAGGAATCGTAATCGAAACGAACTTCAAATGAATCTATCGTATTCGAATACTTTCTCTGCTTTGCCAGAATGTTGGCGAAGACCGCTTTCAATTTTCGAATATCCACTGACTTCGCCACTTCGAATTTCCTTGCCGACATCGTTGTTAACCGAAAACGTCTCAAAGCTGGATTGGGCCGTCGGATAAAAAAACATCCTGCACTTCAATCAAAAATATTACGGACTTTAACAGTCTGTTTTATTTCATCATTTCGGTAATCGGCCATCAAGACCAGTTCACTCAGTAGACTCGTCCCCCC
>JAEUWE010000449.1 GCA_016791465.1 Pseudobdellovibrionaceae bacterium | reverse complement strand
GGACTTCCATCGGCGGTAGGCTCTCTGTGAGCTGAACCGAGCCAGACTTGTACTGGGCGAACCATTCATTCAGGCGAGCTCGAAGGCTCTCGACATTGTTCGAGCAGGAGTTCTCCGACATGACCTTCCCTTAATCTAAAGGCGAAACCAAATTTCTTTTTCTGAGTATGGCAATTGCTTGAGGTTATCCAAGTCACAACTGGTCAGTGTAAAGTAGCTTTCCGCACTTCTCTGCTGCGGCGGATTGGGTGGAGAGAATCAGGCTCGTTAGCGCTAGCGAGAGAAATGGTGGGAGTATCAATATCGTATCCTCTCATAAGCTTCGGTTCTAGGGCCCGACAATGAACTGTCGAACGGCACTTTGCAGGTCTCTTGGCAGCAAAAACCAAACAACTGTCAACCCCATGACAAGAGTTCCGGCAGCAACGACAACCCAGGCAGGTGGTCGGTCTTGTTCAGTCGGGCGCATTAGAAAATTTGTTAGCCAATTTATTTTAAACTTTCGGGACAGAAAGAGTAGAAAAAAGCAAGCGAGCACACCGCCTACGGTCGAAACGAGAGCTATTGCCAATTCTTGAATGAACTTTTCCATCGATTTCTCTCCATGAGGACAGAGTGGAAGAACCAAATTCGATTGATTCAGAGCGTGCCTCAGCAATCACCCGGTTTGATCCGGTTATCAAAGCTGCGCCAGTGATTGCATCAACCGCCGGGTCGAATGGAATATGACGAGCATAGACACCAGCCATCTAATTTAAATTACTATTTTAAACGAGTGGCAATGGCGGCGGTTGAGATCGCAACTACCGCGATCGAAACATAGTCGATTGGTTGTTGAACCCATGCCACCGAGCGATCAGGCGAAATACACGTTACGAGTAGATGTCGCAAAACTAATTCGCCACCGATTGCATCGCAGTCTGTCGCGGCACGTGTCATTGGAATCGTGTATAAGAGGCGACTGGCGGCAGATAAAAAAATGAAAAAGAAAACAGCAAATTTTCCGATGCGCACGATAGGAAAAATGAGGCGTTTTAATGATGTCTGAGGCATGTGGTAATTCCAGTCCGTTTGAACGAGTTGGACCCATAGTATAAAAGAGGGACTATGTCCCGGACCTTATTGCCGTGATCGGATAGCTTTGAGCAGTCAATAGCGCTGCTGTGTGGCCCCCAGTCTGGTTCAAGTTTGGAGCGAACTTGGTTGCGGTAGATGCCGATTGCGACCAGGCTGACCAGAAGGCAAACTACTGTTGTCTTCATGTTCGGCAGAGAGTTGCTGCGCTCGGTCAGTCTCTTGAGTGTGAGATCGATGGCGGAGGCGCCAGCGAACACGATCACTCCCGTGACGACTAGCTCGGCATACTGATATGTTAAAAGTGAATCCATTTTGAATCCCACTAACGCGTTGGATGTGGCGAGAGGTCATGAATTTGATCGGCTTAACAGCTCACGATCACATCGTCTCATCTTTTTTCTTTCGCAAGCCAATGAAAAAAAACAGCGGTATGCACGCAATTGCAAATAGCATTGCAAATAGCATTGCAAATAGCATGACCGTTGAATCCAGTGGTCTGGTCCCATTCGCGTGAGCTAGATTGGGATAGCCAATCATAGTATACAGAAGAAAAAAGACGACGGCGGCTGATACGTTGACTTGAGACCTCAGGCGGGGCTTAGAGCGAAGCGCGTATCCGATTGACGATAGGCATAGTCCGACGAGGAGGAAGCCCTCCCAATAGGTTTGAGATCCGCCGGTGTCATTCACCAGGTTAAGAATGCCGGGAATAGAAAACCAGACGGCCCAAAAAACATGTTCGACGAAGTTTCTCATATTCTAAGTGTAAGCTCTTTCATGTCGCCGCATCCACTAGAGCCTTGAGTAAAATAAAGCGGTGAGCGGCATTTGAAGGTCCTTTGGCACTACTTTTTTCGTTGAAACCATCCAAAGAAGTGGCGACATCCGAAAAAACCAAGGAAAATGCCAACGAGGAAAATTCCCTCAGCTATAATGATAGCTCGGATGTCGAGTGGTACGCCGTCTCTATAGTTGCGATACGTAAGATAGCCCAACCAAAGAAAAATTGGCGGACTGAAAAATAGCATTATTGGAGAGAAGATTCGAAGCAGGAGGTTGCAGAGTTCATCAGTATTCATAATAACTAACCTCATTGCACATGTTGCTCCGCCGAGGACCGCCGCGAGTGCCGATCGAGTTCGCCTTATGACGACATAGGGAAGGTCGGCGGCTCTTAACATCTGACGCATCTTTCTCTAGCGCAAACGAGCTGTTTACTAAATATGAATACACAGAAGTCATATCAGCGGTAGGTTTCTCGGTAGACATGACTGCCCTTCTTGCCGTGCCAGGGGGTGGCGTTCTCAAACGAGAGTTCTGAGAAATCATTTTCTTGATGAAACGAAACCTTCTTTTCTCGTTTGAATAACTTGTTGCTGCATGCGGTGTCGAAGTCGATGCGAGCCGAAAGTCTACCGCTGCGAATGTTTGAAATTTGAAGGGTGCCATTTTCGACTCGAGCACCGCACTGTCCCTCGGGCCATGCCGAGCCGCCAGAGCTATACAATGCGCGAACTTGATTGCCGTCGATCTGGTAGGTGCCTTCTTGGATGCTGGGGAGAGCGATAGTGAGTTGAGTGAACCGTTCATCATCCATAACGAAGATCAGGCCGGCCGAGTACGTTCTAAACACCAACATCGTTTTGTTGCCAGCTTTGAGCCAATGATAATTACTCATAAAATAAGGCTCTTGAAGGTCCTGAAAATTTAATGTCGCCTTTTGAGTTTCTTCGTCAGTGAAGGTGCGGTCCAGATCAAAGGTCGCTGATCGAAAGTCAGCTTTCGGGATGTAAACGGTATCGACCTTATCGATCGATCCCCACCAAAGAACTCCTGCCAGTGCGAGCACTAAAACACCGAATACGATCGCAGCGTATTTTAGTGCTTTCAATACGCGTCGAAGTGGTCGATTCATCGCTTAAACGTACCGCATTTGGCCGCATCTTCTCTAGCGCCGAAGCCGATAGATGCGGCGAGTTGGTTGCGTGCCTTGGCGCCATTGACCTTTTCGGGAATTCAGGCTGGATTACCGGCGAGGTACAGATGCGTAAATTAAAGCTCGCTTTGCGATTGGTCACAATCTCTCTTGCAATGTTTCTTCAATTGCAATTTGTTAAGTTCTTCTTTATCGATAGCTGCCTTGATCGCGGCGGCCGTTTTCTATACGACGAATTGATGTGTGAGAGCGGAGAAGGTTTTATTAGCTTTAACCTTGCGCCAGTATTCTATATCTTGACCAGTATCGTATTCGGCTTATTCGTTTTAGGGATGCTTGAACTGGTGGAACGGCTAACCAGGAATATTTGATTTCGATATGTCAACGCGCCCCTTCTATCGAAGTTGGCGGTTATGCGAGCATGGGGACAATGCCGGTACACAACAAGAAGATTGGGAGAAATCGTCCACGTGACCAATCAAACAGAAAAATTTTGGAAGTATCTGTTTTGGAGCGCAACGGGCGCACTGCCTTTTGCGATAGTCGGCGCAGTTGAGATATTTGACGCCGTCGCAAATACTGAAAACCTTTGGCTTGAAACCATTTTTTGCGTCCTCCTGCCGTGCGGTATCCCGATATTTCTATATTGCAAATGGCAAAGAGCACGAAAGGCAACACCGTCAAACTTCTAGCGCGAGTCAGCGACCAGCCGGGAGTTTCGCTGCCACTTACATTGTTAACAAATT
>JAEUWE010000156.1 GCA_016791465.1 Pseudobdellovibrionaceae bacterium | reverse complement strand
CTCAACTCTTTCGCTCTGGCGCCTCCGAGTCGCACTCGAGCGAATCTGTTCCAGATTGCAACTGTGGAGAATGCGACTGCTTATCAGTGCTATTGGCGGACATAGCCGAAGGCTCGCATGGACGGCCTCTTACCCCTTGCGAAAGATCTACTATTTTTGCGACTACCAATTGCGGACACGCTTTGCGATCGGCAAGAAGTCGGAGACCATTCGTGAGGATTGAACGGATTGTTTCTCATTCAACTCAGGTCCCCCGCAGTGTCTCAGCACCGTGGACACTCGGATTTTTTCGACACCCCGAAGCGCCCCCCCTACTCGAGGAAATTCGGTCCCTCGCCGGAAAACATGGCCGTGTAATCCTGGCCGGCCTGAGCGACCATCAAAACCGTCTGCCGCTGGTCATCGACGAACTCAAGAGCAATAGCCCACAAATTGAAGTCGGGGTCCTCTTGCATTGGACAGAAGCGCTCGGCACCCAAAGCACGACATGGCTGAACATCTCGTCACACGCCCGAGATGTGTTCGTTGCAGTTGACCACCTCATTTCCAAAGAGCAGGCCGACTCAATTCGCGTACGGTGGAATCCCAAATGGATACTGATCCCTAAAGTCGGGCTGGATTGGGATGAACTGATCACGCGTCGCATCTTTACCGACAATCGAGGTCGAATTTTTCTTTGGGCGCCACCTGCCGATAATCCTGATGGTCCTTTTTTGTCGACCGATGAACTCATGCACCATATGCGCGCCATGCGAATCACTCATCCTTTGATCGATATCGTTCCAGTGCCTGATGCCTGGCACATCGTCTCCGAAAACGGACCACAGGGCTCACTGACTCGTCCCATTTATCAAGTCACTCAAGAGGCTGAGCGCACCGTCTCTCTTTCCGTCATTGTGCCCATTCGAACCTTTGCCGATGGAGCTAGCAAGGCCCTTCAAGCGCTGCAACAGGCGCTCGACTCATGGCAAGACTCCTACGAAATCATCGTCTGTCTTGACGATGTCGACCGACCCTCTGACCTGCCCTGTGGACCCAACATTCGAGTGCTTGATCTGAAACGCGCCAACGACGCAGACAACGACTGGAGACCCGGCTACGTCAGGAACTATGGAGCCGCGGCATCAAAATGCCGTCACGATGGCCTCTTGTTGTTCTGCGATGCTGACATCGAGGTTTCTTCCGACTTCCTGAGCCCGCTACGATCGACGACCGGGTGGCAGTTCGCGCAACTCGCCGAAGGCCCGACGCAATTGCGATGGCAATCAACTACATCGAAAGTCTTTGCCATTCGGCGGTTTGCCTTTGAAAGCGTCGGCGGTTTTCCAGAGGCATTTTCGCATTACGGATGCGAGGACAACGCACTGACTTGGCATCTTACGCGTGCCCGATATGTCGGGCTCGCGCTGTCTCCCAAGACAATTGTCCACCTTCGTACGAAGACCGATGATGACGACGGCCTTCTTAAAATGCATCGACTCCGTCGATCGGCGAGCCTTTTTTACCGCATGATGATTTCAACAGAGGCCGATGCAATCTACTGGCATTTCTTCTCTGCCCTCGATGACAACGACAGTTTGGCCGCAACAACCTTCCGCGCGATGCTCAAGAACGCTTATCGCTTTCTTCCCATAAGGGTTCTCCTCGCCGTGACAACCTTTTTCTTAACCCTTCAGCAAACCGGCAATCGCTCCGCCTACATCCGCGGCGTCATCGAAGCCAGCACCTGGAAAATGCGGACCCAATTCGCAAAAATCACTCCGACGTATAGGATCTTTGACTCACTCAAGGCCAACTTGTGGAAAATACCCTGGATGCTGGCAAAACCCTTTCACCTCATCAAAGCCAATTTCTGGAGAGCCGCTGTCGCGCCACAGATGTTCGTCGGCGCCTCTCGCCAGAATGCAATTCGAATTTATCACTTCGCCAAAGCGAACCTCTGGAGAATTCCGTGGACATTGGCGCGCCCCTTTCACCTCATCAAAGCCAACCTCTGGTTCTTTAAGGCGCCTTACTCCTGGTGTCGGAAAAACTGGCCGTGGTTTTATCGCAACATCATTTCTAAACTCGAGCGAAGTAAAGTGGGGCGCTCATGAATCGGCACACGACCAAAAGAAGCACAACGTCCTCGTTCGCCGTACCGATCTGTATGACAGTGGCGATTCCGACGCTGGGGAAAAGTCCACATTTGCGCGGACTTCTTGAGTGCCTCAAAAGACAAACTTTTAGCTTTCCATTTGAAGTTCTGGTCGTCGCTAATCTGCCGTCGCAAGAACTGCGACAGATGGTGCAATCGATCGCAGCAAACTTCAGCTATCTTGAAACGGGCCGACTTGGCGTCAATGTTGCCCGCAACAAGGCTCTCGATAAGGCACGGGGAGAAGTCATTCTTTTCCTTGACGATGATATTGTCATCCAATCGGACGATCTTCTGCAGCGACACTGGGAGGCTCACGCGCGCTTTCCGCACGCCGTCGGCGTTGGCGGCCCCTACAAACTCATATCGCCCTGTTCCCAGTGGGAAGTCGCCTACCACCAAATCGCTCATCAGTGGCTCGATCGCTCTCGGCTCGACGGCACCGAAACAACGCAATTGCTTGGCGGCAATATGTCTTTCAAAAGGCCGCTCTTCCATTTTCAGTTTGATGAAAACATTGTCTTCGGTGGATCCGAGGCTGCTCTTTGCCAACAACTCGTCTTGAGTGGTCAGCAGCTTCACCTGCTGCCGGAGCTTATCATTGGACACTCGCCTGAAATCACAGGGCGAATTTTCATCCGTAAAGCCTTTCTACAAGGAAAGGGGGCAAAGCGCCGAGGGGAGACAATGGCAGAACTCCCGTCTCAACACGTCAATGAGTGGCTTCATCGCTCCGTACCTCAACTCTATGCCAAACACTTTTCGCGCGGCCAACAACAAAGAATGTACTCGTTTCGTCCCCTCTCGATAGTTCGCAAACTCTATACGATGCTCAGCAATCTGAACGCGCCCTCTATTTTCTCGAGCGGAGATCGACTGATGGAACGAACTTCAATGCCGCACATAGCGAACCGAACTTCGACGACATGAGAAACAATGGACAAAAAAAGAAAAAGGCCAATTTCTCCTGAAATGGCAATCGCGCCATTGCCGCAATTGCCAAAGTCAGTCTCCTAAAAAACGACGGAAGATGAGCGGACGTCTGCTTTTTGGCACTGCCTTGCCGAAAGGAGACCCAAAGCCAATGCCGCAGTCCACGGCCACTTGTTCGATGATTGACTCGCAGATGGGGAGAATAAACAACCTCACCATGAATCGATCGCATACTACAGATCAAAGATACTTCGGAGCCTCCATAGATAATTTTTTCGTCAAATCCGCCGACGGCGGTCCAAACTTCGCGCCGAACAACCATACAGCCGCCAAGAAGCATGGCCGCAATGCCATGTCCAGCCGATGCCCGCCAAACAGAGCAAAGCGCATTGTAACCGCGACCCCACAGATCGGTTCCGTTCACAGTACGGTAGTCTCCGCCAGCCGCAACCACTGTTGGTCGAGCGAAAACCTTCCCGATCTCATGAAAGAACAGTGAGGAGACCAGCTCAACGTCGTCATCGAAAAAGGCAATCAATGCACCACAAGCCATGCCTCCGCCAAAGTTGCGCGCCCGATTGACTCCAGGTCCCGGCGCACTCACAAACAAAAGCGGCAATCGACCAGAATTTGCTTGAATGGCAGCCGGTGGGGACGCCGAAAATGCCGGGTCAAGCACCACAATGATCTCGTGAATCCAATCCGCCCCGTGACGTTCCAATGAATCAATCAATGTCGATAGGGAACCACGACCGATAGAGGGGATCACAATAGAAAGCTTGGACGTTTGCACAGTCCACACCCTATCATGAGGAAGATGCTGTGGAATAGAAAACAGTCGATCTTCATCTGCCTTGTGGTTGGACTCTGCTTGATTCACTTCGGCGCGGCATTCTCTCTTTCGTTTGAGGATTCCGAGATCTGGGGCATTACATCCAGCCAGCGCATTTTCCAGATTGGACAGCTTTGGAATTCAGCATGGTTCAAGCCCATGTTCTCGCTTCTTCTTGGTTCCGTTACTCAAATTGCGCCCGACAATTGGTCGACACTCACTCTCTCCCGGGCACTTTCTTGGCTATTTTCAGTAAGCCTTATTTTTTCGCTGAGTCGACTTTTAAGTGAGCGCTACCGAGGCCCACTCCTGATTCTGACGATTCTTTCACCGGTGGTCGTACTGAACTTAACCAAAGTGCGCAGTGACCTCTATTCTGTCGCCGTAGCGCTACTGACTCTACAGTGGATCTTACTATCCGAACTCTCACAGCGAAAAAGGATCTTCATCTTCTTTCTTGGAAGCACGGCGACCCTCCTCCTTACGCCAAAGTCGATTGATCTCTATCTGCTGTTGGTTTTCGCACTCTTTCAACCCTGGCCAACTAGCCCGACTCTTCTTCGGCAGACTCTCATTGCCGTCATTTCACCAATCTCTGGCGCACTCGTCCCACTCCTTTTTTTCTCGCCCGAGACACTCTTTCGACTCGTCCGCTATGCATCTGACTCCTATAAGAGTTACGATTTCTTCGCCACTCAAAACTGGCTCTATTTCTACGACATGATTCGAACGGCTCCGATTTTAGCCGCGACTGTTGCCATCGGACTGGCATCGGCCACTTGGAACTACCGACGACTTTCGTGGCAACTGCGCCCTCTCCTTTGGGGCGCAGTCGCGAGTCTCTGCTACACCCTTCTCGCTCCTCAGAAACTTCCGTTTCTTCTCTCGTCTCGTCTACCAATTTGGGTGCTCGGAGCAAGCGCTGGGCTTCAATTTTGTTCGTTTAAAAGTTTACGCCAACAACAGATCGTTGGAGTTCTCGCTGTGATCATCGCTCTTGGAGTCTCAACTGTGCTTTGGATTCGCTCTCCATTTCAACATTTCGAGATGTCGATTCAACATGAGGCCTACATTAGACTCGATCGCTCTCTTGCGGAGCTTAACCCGACATCTTATTGGGATGCTATCGGCCTATTCCCGAAAAGAAATCGGCTCTTCCACTATCCGTCACCGGGCGACAGCTCAAACGAAGAGGTCTTTCAGGCCATTATTGACTCAAATCCGTCGCTCATTCTGCAGATGAGCAAAACCAAGCTTCTCGGCCCAGTCTTTGAAGATTGGCTGCGAACGCACTATGCCGAGACGGGAACAAACATCTGGATTCGTCGGTCAACAATTGAACCATCAGCAAACTGTCAGTGGCCATCAACACTGCTGCTCGAGCAGGCGATTCAAGCCGGCCTTCGGCCTCCACTCGCTCTCGTAACAAGCAACCCCCTGGAAGACCTTTTTGTGCGAAAGTGGATTCGAATCCCATTTCATTTTGCCAACGGGGCAGAGGCCGACTCGCTCAGCGAAGCCCTGCCGTGGTCAGTCGCCGCGACAGACTGTGAGAAGGCTCTCGCACTCACCGAGGCTGCGCCCTGGACTCTCTCTGATGCGCCGAATTTCTCAGCGCTTTTCGGGTTTCGAGGACTTTTGTAGCGGCCGCAGCCAAGCACCAATGATCCTCATATAAAATCGCGGTCCGTCCGATAGAACACGCAGTTTTGATCGGCCAATCCGCCGGGCATATGGGATCGGCATTTCAACCAATCCGTGGCCACCCTTTAAAAACGAAAGAGTGAGCGCCAACGAGTAGTCCAAGCCGTTGGGTAAATGTTGATGTGCAAAAAAATCCGACATCGAACGAGGAAACACCCTCATACCTGTACAGCTATCGACTACTCTTGTTCCAAAAAGAAGATTGATGGTGCCGACAAAAAGGCGATTTCCAATTTCTCGAGTGAGGGGCATGTGCTCACATGACGACAATCGGTCACCACAAGCCATTAGAGCATTGCTTTCGTTCATCGCTCTCACCAGGCTGGGAATATGTTCGGGATCATAAGTCCCATCCACGTCATAAAACGCGATGAGGTCTCCTTCTGCCATATTTATACCCGTTTTAATTGCCGCGCCGTACCCCTTGCGCTCTTCGTGCTGAACTAACCGAATTGACATTCCAGACCGCGTCGAATTCGCCGCCCAAGAGTCTACCGCGCATGCTGATCCATCAGTCGATCCGTCGTCGACAACAATGACCTCGTGCAGCTCAAGATCATTGCGTGACCACTCTTCGACCAACCCATCCAATCGATGAAGCACCGGGCCAACCGCCTCAACCTCATTGTGACACGGCAAAACGATCGACAAACGTCTGCGCACCGCCAGTTTCTCGCTCGTTTCACATTCATTTTCGGATCGGCCGTTTCTTTTCATCAGCACCAGATTTATATATTCTAAATTCTCAATGATTCAGCCATCATCTTGCCCAGAGGTCCATCGCAAACATAGGAATGTCGGTCCTATATGAGGCCCTATACGAGGATTGATTTGTGAACAAGCAACTTGTACTCGGAACATTTATTGGACTGCTCCTAACGGCAGCGGTCGGATACTATTTTTTTATTTCTAAAGCAGTTCCTCCTCCGGCAGGTGCCGTTCTGCGCACAAATGCAGCTGCGGAACCCATCAACCTTCCGACGGTCGATATCGCCGAAGACTATTCCGTTCATTTTCCCGGTCGCGAAGACTTGATTGCACATGCGAACTCTCTTCAGCCCCACCTCACTCCCGAAGCATGGGACACTGCACTCAAATTGAATCAGTATGGTCGACCAATCCCCTTTCCTCGGACTTCCAATGACTGTGTCAATCTCCCGCCGGCAACCGGTCTGGCACTGACCAAAAGCCGCATTGAAGCCCTCAAGCAGGGAAAGCAGAATATCTTAGCTGTTCCGCTTTCGGTGCCAAAATGCTTTATCCGAGACAGTTCGCTTGCCCTCGCTTATGACGACATCTTCGAAAACAAACTGGCGTATACACTAGCTGGAAAGCTGAAGATCGAACGCCTTTTGGAAATTCGAATCGATCTTATTCCCGACGCTTTTTTTACCGCGATCAAAACCAGCCGCGACGAGTTTCCACTTTTATACAACCTCGGAAGTGCGATTTCGACATACCAAGAGCCGATCGTTCTTCTACTCGTCAGCTTTAGCGACGACATGCCTATTCTACCGCAGGATTCACTCCCCGATTTTGCCGCCGGCGCCGAAGTCTTATCGGTTCGTCACATCAATTTCTTCGCCCGCCACTTAACGCCTCAGCAGCAGGCCGATGTTATTGTGGTCGATACACGCGAGCCGAAGTACGCCGTCTCTAATCCTCCAAAAATCAATGACATGAAAGTGGTCAATGCACCATTCATTCCGGCAAACCCCGATCAATCCAAATTTCGACCCGATTTTCCACTTGTCAGTCTCAATGGCTCAAGAGTCGAACTCAAACAGATCCCCACGGATGCGAAAATTCCACTCATTCTCGTTGGACACGATGAGCACGACGCCGGCCCCCTTTGGGTTCTTCGCGAGTTGCGCCTGAGTCCTCACCGCGGAGTTGTCATTCTTCGTGAAGGTT
>JAEUWE010000443.1 GCA_016791465.1 Pseudobdellovibrionaceae bacterium | reverse complement strand
CGTCTCACTTTAGGCGTCTCCTTGGGATATTTCCGGGCTTGAGGACAACCAACTTTTTTGTCGTCAAGGCCTTCATTGCTTCGCTCTCGATCCCCTCAAGCGTACACTGGGTCCGCCTCTTCAGCAATTCAGCCGCTAGAATACCAGCGCGATTATTAGCTAGATCCATAGCTCGTCCTTGGTCAGAAGCCGGTACGCCCGCCTCATGTGCATCAAGAAACTTCTGAGCTAACTCTGGGCCCAGCTCTTTTGTCAGCAAGGCTGCCCACGTAAAATGCCGAATAGCATCGCTCTCCGAGTCCGGTCTATCCACTTTGAAATGCTTGGAAATGAACCCCTGAGCGACATCCTTTTGTTTATAAACAACTAGCGCCTCTTGAGGGTACATTGCGACTAGACCAAGCTCATCTGCCGTAAGCCCAAAATAGTATGCGAATTGATTCAGTGAGGCCGGGGCACTCAAATCTAAACTGACTCCACAAAGACGGTCACAGTCGTCTGCACAGTCAAAAGTGCCCATATCAGTTTTGAGAGACGCGCACCTTAGAACACACCTCTGTCCTGATTCTTTAATTTTCGCCCTTCGAAACCACTCATCACATTGAGCTGTCGATGCGAAGCATTCAAACGAAAAAGCCATCACCGCAAAAGTGATGGCAACGCTCCAGCCCTGAATCGAAAAAGCAAGAGCGACGATCTCTTGAAGCTCTTTGCCGAAAAGATCTTTCCGAACCGCCAACAGCTCTCCATACGACCGCCGGTTACGGCAGCCTACCTACTTCAATGTGCCCTTCGTCTCCGACAAAAGGAAATTGAACTCGCCAAATCCCAAAAGACCGCTATCAAAAACCTTACCGGTCTTCGTATCGCCGGTCTCGGCAATTCCGCGCATAAAGCCGATCAACACAACCTTGCGCTCACCGGCGCGAGCCACAGCTTCAGCACTCAACGAGTCAAGAGCCGCGACCGGAACACTGACCACAGCATTCTGTTTTGAAACCTTCTGATCGAGTGCAACCGGTTGAACGACCTTAAAGTCCGGAGAGTAAACCACGAACTCAAGGTTTTTAAATTCAACGTAACCACCCAAAACATTCACGAACCGACCAACCAGCGGCGTCGCTTCAAGAACCATCGCGCCTTGTTTTTCAACGCACGCGTAGGTCTCAAGTTCAACCGCCACTTCAAACTGATCGCCCTTGATGGTTCCGGTCGGATTCCGCAGTGCATAGGCGACAGCGCCAACATCAACCTTCTCTTCACAACGCATCACACGGCCGTCGAAAGTCTTCACGACCTCAACCGGCGTATCCTGGGCCTGCGCAAAAGGCTGAGCCATCAACATCGTCACGGCAAGAGCGAAACCAAACACTTGAACCATTCGAACCCCCTATTTCTTTTCAGAAATGAGCTTACGGTACTCAGGAGCACGGATCAGATTCGCGAGCTCTTTCTCGCTCTCCATCTCAATGCGGATGAGCCAGCCGTTATTCATCGGATCGTCGTTTAATCCCGACGGATCCTCCATGAGAGAAGCATTTACCTCAATCACAGTACCTGAAACAGGGGCAAACAGGTCGCTTGCAGCCTTTACAGATTCAACGACACCAAAGCTTTCGCCCTGCGAGTATTTTGCGCCCTCTTCTGGAAGGTCCAGATAAACGATCTCGCCGAGCTGCTCTTGAGCAAACTCTGTGATGCCGATGGTGACGATGTTCTCGTCAACTTGCGCCCACTCGTGGTCTTTGGTGTAGTAAAAATCGTCTGGGATCTGGTAGTTCGACATCTTCGAATCTCCTTAGGGTTTACTGCTCAATTCACTTTTTAATAAAAGGCGTCGGGCGAACTTTCGCTTTCGCTGCTTTACCGCGGATATCCACCGCGATTTCCGTTCCATCCGCCGCAAACTCACTTTTGACATAACCAATACCGATCGATGCACCTGTCACCGGTGACATCGTTCCGCTGGTGCAAACACCAATCTCTGCTCCGCTCGGCGACAGCAGCTTATAGCCCTGGCGCGGAATTCCCCGGTCACTCAATTCAAAACCGA
>JAEUWE010000094.1 GCA_016791465.1 Pseudobdellovibrionaceae bacterium | reverse complement strand
AGCCAGGCCAACCTCCAGGCCGAAACTTCCGATATTGGTGACCATAAATGTGCCAAAGGGATCTTCGCCGAGCCCCAAGGCCTTGAGCTTGATGTTCAGCGCGTAGCTAACAAAGCCCATGATTTGAATAAAGGGGAACATCAGCCAAAATGGAATAGCCTGGAGCGCGCTCTTTGCTTTGGCAAAATCAGGATCTTGTCCATCGCGGATTTTGAGAGAACGGTTGCGAATCTCAACAGCGATATCGACGATTGACTTTGTTTCGAGCTCGCGAAGTGTGACTCCAGAAAGATCGACTTTGTGATGCTCATCGTTGGCGATCGCAACCTGAACCAAAGCTGATACGTGCCGGCGTCGGTGCGGGCGTTGAAATCGAAGATAGGCATTGGCATCGGGGTCTTGTTTGAAAAACTCCGCCAGAACACGAGTGATGAAATGCGTGTAGGTGAGTTTAACGGCATGTGTTTCGGAAACATGCTTCAGCCACGCGTCGATCGGGCGAGCGTCAAGAGACAAGAAGCCGTAAACCGACGGATCGTACGCATCCCGCCAGGTTCCAATCGAAAGTTTGCGAAAGCCCGAGACATGTTTGACGGGCGAGGATTCTATATTTCTGAGGCTTTGAAACATAAGAGTTCCTTTAGAGCGTCGGTGTAGCGATCGCCAGTTAAGCGGTGATGCTTCCCCAATACGGGAAGATGCAGGAAATGTTTGCCAAGCGGGGCGTCGGTTTGTCGATCACCGACGGAGAGTTCGGCATTCAGAGCAACAAGATGTTCTGATTGGCGCATGAAGTCTGTTTTCTTATTTGGATATGAGCTCATCGCTTGGCACTGCAGGCGCGCAAAAGTTTGAGCCTTGCGATCGGTGAGCGGGTTGGCTGTGAGAAATAGCGCGGGAGTTTGATAGCGCGTCTCACTCCAAAGATTGAAATATTGGATTCGGGCCGAAATCGCCGGCTCCCATTGGGCCCATGCGAGATCAATGGCTTGATCGGCGGCGTTTTCATCGAAGCGCCAAAGAGCTTGTGCCCAGCGGTCGATGCGGCCGGGGTGAGTCAGAAGAAATTCTGCAAGAGAGTAAAGCGTGAGATCGACGTCGACGATGAGACCCGTGTTCATTTGCGTCTCAGTAGTTTTATTGGATGCCAAAGGCCGAAGGCGATAACTTCGGACTGACTTGGAAGAATGTGTTGAGCAAAATGTTGAAACAGCGCTGGGTCCTTCGCTTCGTCGTAGACTTCGGGAGCGAGGCGGAATTGACCGTCGGCATTTGCTCCTGCGAGTAGAATGCTATTCTGCGTTTCGAGTTGAAGGGCTGTGCGAACGCTCCGAATGGCCCAGTTGAAAAACTCGGGAACCACGAGAAGACCGTGTTCGTCGAGACGCGGAACAAACAACGGCTCGGTTGCTCGCTGAATCGTCCTAAAGCTTGCAGGACTCGAACACTTGGCGGTGAGGACAATGCCAAAGAGAAAAAAACGAATCGGATACAGTGTTTTGAGATGACGAATTAAGACGCGTGGAAGTTCGCGGGCAATTCCTTGGGCTCGGAAAGAATGATCGACAATCGATAGACCAAAATGGAGCATCGGAAGTCGCAGAAATGGAATCGGTGTCTGCATTGATGTGATGTTTGAGCACATAAAGGCGGCAAGAGAACCATCGCTGCTGCGTGCGGTGAGGACGGTGTTGTACCGGGCCAAACGTTTTTCGATATAACAACGTTCGACGTGTTCGACATTGCGAGTGGCCAATGCGTAAAGCTCGTCGAGGAGTGCGCCACGAGCCTCGGTATGAAACTCATACTTCAGCATAGGGGCCTTCTTTTTTGAGAAGCGCGAACCGCTCAAAAAGTTCGCCCAAGAAGGCTTCAGAGACTGAAGTCACTCGTGCAAGGCCAGCGGCTTCTTTAAGGCGGATTGAAACTCCGACAGTCTTCAAACGAGCGGCGGCGGCTTGCAAAGAGGGAACGGAACCGCGTGTGACAATGAAGTTACCGCCGGCTGGAACCTCGATGCGAAGGTCAAGATCGCCGATGAGAGGCTCAAGTTCTGATGCGATAATGGTACGGGCTTCGAAGATCGAGCGGCGTTCGACCTCGTAAAAGGGACTGTGATCTAAGCAGTGCTTGGCAATGGTCAATGAAGCGTCGGTGACGAGTTTTTGATTGTAGACATTGTGAAAGTACGACTGCAGTTCTGGAGTATTGGTTGCAACGAGTCCAAGGCGGAATCCCGCGATCGGAAATGCTTTAGCAAAACTTTTGACGACGACGACAGGCTTTTCCCCTGAGAGAACCGAGTTGAGTTTTTCCAGATCAGTTTGTTTTACGTCGGTCGCCATGTAGTCGTCGTAGGTGCGATCAATGATAAGCAGTTCGGCGGAGCTCGGTGTGAGTTCGACGAGATCTCCGGTTGGGTTGTTTGGAGAGCAGAGATAGTGAACATCGGCTGTTACGGCATCGGCATGTTCGGGCGGTAGGACATCGTAGCCAAGTCCGGCAGCGAAAGTCAGAACATGATCATAAGTGGCGGAGTGTTGAATTCCGAGACGAGGAGAGCGCCGGCGTTTGGCCAGATCCCACTGCAGACGAAACCAGAGGAGGGTGTGGAAGAGGCCTTCGTCGGCGCCATGGGTGCAAAAGCCTTGAGCATTGTAGCCGAGAGCGGCGACCAGGTGTTCGGCCATGGCCGGAGCCGAGCCGAATGCATAGTGGCGCGTCAGTCGCTCAAGATTAAAGTCGTCGCCGATGCTGGGGTGTATGCGCCCCATGTACTCGTTGTAGTCGAGATAAAATCGACGCTGCTCCCACTCCCGCTTGGCGTAGGCGTATCGTTTAAAACTCATATATTCCCCCGGATCCCCACCTGAGAGCTAGCAGGCTGGTGCGAACAACGTCAAAATACCGCAAGGGAATCGTCAGGATTTCATAGGCAGAAAACGCCGAGTGATGGCATCCTTGCCTAGCGGGCCAAAGGGTGAGGAATTTACTTCATACCCCAACAAGATTTGGGCTTGGAAAATCCGCCGGAAATGGTGAAAGCGCGGCAAGAAGTGTCGGAACGGGTGTTTCGACAATCTCATCCGATTTGGCGAAACGTCTTGAGAGTCGCTCGCGGATGGCGGTCTCGGCGTGTTGGACCTTCTCAAATCCGGTGTATTTGGACCGAGGTAGCACATTGAAGTGCTGTTGGTAGATTCGAATTTTGACGACTTTGGAGTCGTCTTCAAGAGGACGTCGATTCTGCCAAAGATCGATGGCCAAGGGGTCAACGAGCCACGAGACCATGAGTTCTGGACTCCATTGAAAAAAACCTGGGCATGCGGGGCGATTCTGAAAAAGAAAGTGTCGGTACCAAGAGGCGATGCGCTCCTTTTCAAGGAGTACCCAGGTTTCATTTTTCTTAACGAGGTAGTTTTCACCGCTGCCGAGAACGGGAAAACCGTCAACTTGATCGGCAAGCCACATGGTCGGCAGAAGCTGTGGGCTCACGCACTGTGTGCGTTCCGCGTACTCGTTGGCGGCTCCACTCCAGAAAGCGAGAAGATCGAGATCGTGAATGCGGTATTCGACCCCGAGATTTTCGCAAGCGAGGATGGCCCAGCTGTAGTCGTGTAGGTTAAAGTCGTCTTTGAAGCGAAGGATCGCGGCGCGAACCGGAACACCGGCTTCAACAAATGATCGAAGCGTAACCTCGCTATCCATGCCGCCAGAAAAAAGAACCGTGATGGGGAGTGAACCAGCATGAGCTGCGATCTCGCGCGCGGCCTCGAGGCATTCGAGTCGAAAGCTCATCGGCAAGCGCACTGAGCGACCGTACTGAACGAACCACCGTTCCGAGTCTGCTTGTCTTTTACGCAAAGACTCGAACCTCAAGTGTGGTGCTTCGGCGGGGACATAGCCGAAGAGAAAATGTTGCCCACGGGTCAGTTGAACTTCAGGAGTCATGAGAGAGATTGAAGCCCTCAATGACTCAATGCGCAAGTTCTGACTTCGTGCGCATTGGGGCCTATCGGCTTCTGGTCTATCTGTACCAGTTCGAACGGCTTCGAAGGGAGATGGCATGGCGAAAGAGTTTTTGGATTTTCTAAAAAATTACGGCGTTATTGGGCTTGCGATTGCGGTTATCATCGGCGGGAAAATGAACGCTTTGGTCGATGCGGTTGTGAAAGAGCTGCTCATGCCATTTATTGGTTTGTTGATTCCGGGTGGAGACTGGCGAACATTGGCCGTCACGGTCGGTGAAACTAAGTTCGGTATTGGCCCCGTTTTGGCGGCAGGTGTTGATTTCATCGTTGTCGCTATGGTGGTCTTTATCTTTGCAAAAAAGATTTTGAAAGAAGCGACAGTCACGAAGAAGTAGAAAAATAAGAGAACGGAAAGAGTGCGATATGAAATTCGGAATGAAGTATTCGTTGGTGGCGATATTGGCTGTGTTTGTTGGACAGATGGCGGTTGCCCAAACAGAGGCCGCTGCGCCAGCAAAAAATTATGATGGCACGGCCGAGGTCAGCTCGATTGTCACAAACGGAAACACCAAGAACCAAACGACGGGCCTTGCGTTTGATTTGAACTACAAACCAGATCCGTGGCTGGTGAACTTGAAGTCAAAGTATCTGACGACGGTGAGCCAAGAGGTTCAGACTCAAGAGACGTTTGAGGCCTCGGGTCGCGGTGGGCGGACGCTATCGCCGCAGTTTGAGATTTTCGCAGATCACTCCTACTTAAAGAATCGCTTCGCTGGCACCGACAATCGCTATGTGACCTCGGGCGGTCTTGGCTATGGCTGGCTGTACTCGGATGAGCAGAAGCTCCGCACGGAGCTTTCGCTTGGATACACGCACGAAGATCGCACGGACAACACGAAGCTTGGCTTCATGTCTGGTGTCGTTGGCTTGATCTACAAGTGGAAGATGACAGCGACGGCTGACCTTTCGCACGAGACGAAGTACATGCCGAACTTTCAAACCAGCGATGACTGGCGTTTGACTTCAGAGACTTCACTTTCGGCAGCGATCTCATCGATGCTGTCTTCGAAAGTTTCTTGGAAGTATGAGCACGTGAATCTGCCGACGGCCGGAAAGCTCAAGGGCGATACGACCACGACGATCTCGATTCTCGCAAAGTTTTAAGATGTTGACCTATGTGATCGGGTCCGGCCTTGGCTGGACCTTTTTTGATTTTGCCAGACGGCGAGTTGGCGAAACAGTTTCTGCTGTTCCCGCCGTCATCTTTATCATGTTGATACAGACGCTGATCAATCTGCCTTTTGGCGGATGGACAGAGCCCTTTTCGCAAAGTGCCGGCTGGTGGTCGATTGCGCTTGCGAGTGTTCTGACGAATGCCGTGGCGAATGTGTTTTTTGTGATGGGTGTGCAGCGAGCGCCGTTTACTCTCGGTGTTCCGCTGCTTTCGCTGACACCGGCACTCGCGGCAACAGTGGGGACGGTCTATCACGGCGAGAACTTGACCCTGCGGCAATGGGCGGGTGTTGCGGTGGTTGTTGGATTTGCGCTTTGGCTCGGATGGCGTGGTGAGAGTCGTAAACTCACTCGGCGAGAGGTGGGCGGTCTGATGATGATGGCGACGACGGCTTTGCTGTGGGCCATCACGCCATTTTTTGACCGAGCCTGCACGCTCTCTGGACATGTTCGTTTGACGATCTATGTTGCGAGCCAGTGCATGGGCGTGGCCATAGCGCTGTTGATCCCAGGGATGCTAAATGCAAAAACTCGGGTTGAGATTTTAAGTACAG
>JAEUWE010000071.1 GCA_016791465.1 Pseudobdellovibrionaceae bacterium | reverse complement strand
AAACGACGCTCGGCTGAAGATCGAAGAGTGGCGCCATGAGTACAACACCGATCGGCCGAACAAGCCGCTCGGGAAGCAAACTCCGTCTGAGTTCGCTCGGGCTCATGGCATGGTCGTATGAAATATTTAACCGGAAGTACCTCGTGCTCCAATTAAAGGGCCAGAGTCACACTATAAAACTCAGAAAGCGATAAGTGCCTAATTTCGTGAGGAACAGATTTGTCTTTTCTAAGCTTTATATCCCGACCTAAGAATTTCAGAATCTGATTTAGTCGAGAAACTACTCTTCTTTGTTGGTTACCCTTTAAAGATTTACTTATTTGGTTTTGGATTTCTTCTTTTGAACTTGAATAGAGCGATAAGGAACCAACTGCTTCAATGGCCCTCTTTAGGTCATTCTTTGCAGAGCAGGAATCAACCAGGTCTCTCGAAACATACTCAGCTTTCCAGTATTTTTCGAGCAGTTGGCGGTTTTGACTGTTGTAGACTTGGGCTGGATATTTTCTATTCTCTTCAGCATAAAGACGTTTGATGACCTCTCGAACCGATACTTCACATTCTGAGTATTGCTGTAGCCCTGACAGATAGGCTTTATTGATGGCACTGAGTGCCTCAATTTTGACTACTTGATATTGAACCAAGTCTTTGGAAAAAGTCCGTCGAAGAATTGAGAAGGACTTTCTTCCTCCTCCAGGCTTTTTCATAATGAAGTTTACTCGTGTGTGACCCATACAGCTCCTTTGGAAACTGTGGTCACCAATTTCTGAATTACTCAGTTACCAATCTGTAAAAATCTAGCTTTTGAGTACAGTCTCTAAGCCATTGATTTCTTTGACAGTTGGTGCCCCGGGCCGGACTTGAACCGGCACGTCCGATTGCTCGAGACTCAGGATTTTAAGTCCTGTGCGTCTACCAATTTCGCCACCGGGGCATCATGAATGCTTTGCTTGAATAAGCCCCTCCACTCTAGACTTTTCTAAGCCATGAAACAACTGCGACTCCTCGGATTAACTCTGCTTCTTTCGATTTCGTTTGAGATCGGGATGCGCGCTGTCGAGGATGTCCTTCGTTTCAATCACCTCTTGGAGCCGACCTCGGAGGCTGAAGGCGGACTCGCCTTATTTGTGAGCATTTTACTGGCGATTAGCCTTCTCGATTTGGCTCTCGCCAGCATTCGACTCATCGCAACAGCCGTGGCAACAGGCGCAATCACACCTGGCCCCGCCAACTGGCGAAGTCTCAATCTACTGCTGATCGAAACGGTTCGAAGCTTAAGCGCCATCATCGTTCGACTTCCACTTCTGATCCTTCCCGCTCTCGCTGAATGGTTCCGCCTGCTGTCGATTCCCTTCGTCGTGCTCTTTGACCAAAGCTATCGCTCCGGAAAGATCGACGCCCTCATCGCCTCACGCCGCTTTACTCGAGATCACTATAAACTCGTTCTGCTGGCGAGCCTCGCGATGGCAGTTCCGACCGTCTTTGAATGGATTTTTGAAGCAATGACTGAACTTTCACAAGCCGACTCGCTTGCGATTTGGACGGCTCCTGCCCAACACATCGGGTCATGCGTGTTCTTCGGGACACTCAAATTTGCAGTCGACGCCTTTCTGATCTGGATTTACCGACGCCGTTTTGTTGAGATAGCAGCATGAGCGATCCGCGCCCCATTGGGTTCTTTGACTCTGGCCTTGGCGGCCTCACTGTCCTCCGAACAGTTCGTCGTTTTTTTCCGCACGAAAGTATTGTTTACCTTGGCGACACAGCCCGCCTTCCCTATGGAACCAAGAGCCCGACAACGATTCGTCGCTACACCGAACAAAACATCCAACTGCTTTTGAAACGCGACGTGAAAGCGATCATCGTCGCATGCAACTCAGCCTCAACGACACTTCTCAACGGAAGCGCCCCGGTCGCATCTCCGGTTCCAGTTTACAATGTGATCGAGCCCGGCGCCCGTGCAGCACTCGCATCGTCGACGTCGAAACGCATTGGCATCCTGGGCACACGGGCGACCGTACAGTCACAAGCGTACACACGAGCCCTGCACGCGCTTGATCCAAGCACCATGGTCTTTAGCCAAGCCGCGCCCCTTCTTGTACCTCTCGTGGAAGAAGGCTGGGAGTCTGACCCTCTCACGAACCTCATCATCTATCGTTATGTTGCACCACTGGTCGCACAATCCATCGACACGATGATTCTTGGCTGTACCCACTATCCGGCGCTCAAAGATGGGATCGCGCGAGTCACCGGCGCCAACGTCACGCTCATCGACTCAGGCCACGCCATTGCCGAAGATCTACAAGCCGATTTTAAAAGTGGACGAGTCAAGGCCACACCAACAGGAACTCTCGGGGCACTGAAACTGATTGCGACCGATACCTCCACTTCAATGAACGAAACCGCTGCTCGCTTGCTCGGCACGACGAGCGACCTCACACAATTTGAGCTTGTTGATTTATGAAAACGTATGTCTTTGGCCACTCAAGCCTCGGTCTTCCGATCCTGGCCTATCACTTTCTGACAACACCCAGCCCCACTCACCGCGTGCTCATCCTTGGCGGAGTTCATGGCGACGAGATCGAAGGCGTTGCGCTCGCGAACGCGCTGCTGGCCGATCGACTCAAATCACCATCAAGCCGCCTGGATCTCACCATCATTCCGGAATTTAATATCGACGGAATTCTTCTCAAAACACGCGGCAACGGTAACGGCGTTGATCTGAATCGCAATCTGCCAACAAAAGATTGGAGCCCGATCGCAACCACACCCCGCTACCAGCCAGGGCCTCAGGCGTTGAGCGAGGTCGAAAACCAACCCCTCGTGCATTTTATCGAAACTGAAAAACCAACGTTTATCATCAGCCTCCACTCCTGGAAGCCACTTCTCAATATCAACGAGCCGTCAAACTCCACGCTCTGCCATAAAGTCGCCAGCCGTATCGCCTCGTTCACCGGAGATATCATCGAGCCGACGATCGGCTATTCCACGCCCGGCTGTCTTGGCACTTATGCTGGACTGGAGCGCGGTATTCCGACTATCACCTACGAAATCGAGCGCGGCATGAAACTCAATGCCGTCGTTCAAAAACACCTCTCGCCTCTTCTTGAGGGGCTGAAAGTTCTTGAAGCATGATCGACCACTCAATTATTTCAGAGTTCTTTAAAGATCCCACACTCCTCGCCTCAGCCACGTCCGAGAAAAAAGAGCAGCTACAAACAGCGGTCTTCACCGCAATCGAAGGCCTCGATAACGGAAGCATCCGCGTCGTCGACCGAGAGCGCGGATTTGCCGTCAACACATGGGTCAAAGAAGCCATCCTCCTCTACTTCCGCCTTCGCAATATCGAACTCATCGAGTGCGGACCATTTCGCTATAACGACAAGATCCCGCTCAAGCACTGGACCGGAAAAGAAGGCGTGCGCGTTGTTCCGCAAGCACTCGCCCGCATCGGCACCTTCATCGAAGCCGGCGCGATCCTGATGCCAAGCTATATCAATATCGGAGCCTTTGTCGGAGCCGGCACCATGGTCGACACCTGGGCCACTGTGGGTTCATGTGCGTACATCGGCAAGAACGTCCACCTGTCTGGCGGCGTCGGCATTGGCGGCGTACTTGAGCCTGTCCAGGCCAAACCTGTCATCGTTGAAGACAACGCGTTTGTCGGCTCGCGCGCTATCCTCGTTGAAGGCGTTCACATCGAGGAAGGCGCCGTTATTGGAGCAGGCGTCACCATCACTGGCTCGACAAAAATCATCGACGTCACCGGATCAACTCCAAAAGAGTATAAAGGTCGAGTTCCAAAAAACTCTGTCGTCATACCGGGAAGCGTTCAGAAAAACTATCCCGCTGGCAGCTATGGCGTTCCCTGCGCTCTCATCATTGGTACCCGCAAGGAATCGACAAACCTTAAAACCAGTCTCACCGAGGCACTTCGCGACTTCGACGTGTCGGTCTAGTTTTTTTGTTTTGTAACACTTAATTCGAGCGCTGTTTTTTAAGCAAAATTCAAGATCTTCTCTCGATGAACCTGCTTAGCCTTAAAGCAAGTTCAAAACACCGAGGGGAGTATATGAAGTTTATTTTTTCATCCATCATCGCCATAGGCCTCATGGCCACAGCCATGAGCGCGAGCACAGCCCAAGCCGTTCCCACACCACGCAGTCTCGAGGCCGGCATGAAACTCATGCAGGCGCGCCTGAAGACGATTTCAAAGCAGGCCACAGACACTGCCAAAAACGGAGAGTCCGCGCGACTTGCCGATGAGTTCGCCCAAATCACCGAGGCAACCAAAGCCCTTATCCCAAGCGAGGTCGATCGCCTTCCGTCTAGCGAACGTGAGATTCGCAAAGATCTCTATGAAAGCATGATGGATGATTCTGCAAACCTTGGTCTTAAACTCGCCGAGGCCTTTCGGCTTAACGATAACACCAAGGCTGCCGATCTCTTAAAAAGACTCTCAAAAGCAAAAAAAGACGGCCACGTTGAATTTAAATAAGAATTCAAAGGGAGAGACCCATATTAAACACCT
>JAEUWE010000467.1 GCA_016791465.1 Pseudobdellovibrionaceae bacterium | reverse complement strand
ATGGCAAAAATACTCGTAGTCGAAGACAATATAGAAACCCAACTCCTGATCAAGCACTCGCTTGCTCAACATGAGACGGTCGTCGCGAAAGATCTCAAAGAGGCTGAGGGCTTGGTCTCAACTGGGCCTTACGACATGGTGCTTTTGGATGTACGTCTACCAGACGGCGACGGCTTTCGGTTCTACTCGTCCATGCGGACCCGAGACGTGCTGATTAAGGTACCTGTCATTTTCTTGTCCGGATGCGACGCTCCTGAGGACGTCATCATGGGATTGAGTCTTGGAGCGGATGATTACCTGACAAAGCCGTTCAATCCCTTTGTTTTGAAGGCAAAGATCGATGCCAGGTTGCGCTCCGCCAACCAGCGTGCGGTCGAGTCAGAGAGAGTTGAGATTGGAGATATCACTTTGGATGCTCTCTCTCACCGAGCATGGATAACAAAAGGTGGAAATGCAGAGCCGGTGGATCTCACTCCAATCGAATTTAAACTCCTTCTTCATCTTGTCCGCAGTCCTGATCGTATTTTTACGCGAGATCAGCTCATCGAAAAACTTTGGGGCGTGGGAGTCGATATCAATGATCGAACCATCGATGCGCATGTCAGCAATCTTCGTAAGAAGATCAAGCAGGCTGAACATACCGTGGCGTCAATATATGGCACGGGGTACAGCTTGAGAAAGAATAAGTCGGCGTGAGCGCGCGTGTTTTGTTGAGTAAGAACCGGCTTGAGCTGGCTCATCTTGACGACATTATTCGAATTGAGGCCGAACCGCGACAAGGCGGCTTAGGTGAATCGGTTTTTATACGGTCCCTCTTTCAAACATTCCTCGCTCATCGCGAGCGTCGGCTTGGTAACTTGCTAACGGCTGTTCGCTCTGGAGATATGCGTGATGTTCGAAGTCACTCACACGAACTAAAATCAGCGTGCTTGGCGATTGGATTTGAGCGGGCCGCTGCGATCAGTGGGAAGATTGAGGCGTTGGCGCGAGGTGATCGCAGTGTGAAGTCACGGCGACGCTATCTTGTGGCGGCATGGTGTGAGCGTCTTGAAAAAGAGCTTATCGAGCTTGATGCCGAGGTTCGCCGAACAATCAAGATTCCTTAATCTCGCGTTCAAAATGGATCAATAGATCCGAGCGACAATGGACGTATGTACAAATACGTCTATAGTTTCAAAATTCAAGATGATGATGAAAATTACCAACCCGTTGTACTGGTCACTGGATGCAGTTCAGGAATTGGCTTTGCCTTAGCCCGACATCTCATTTCTGAAACAAACTATCGGTTGGTCCTTACCGCTCGCGAGAAGAGCATCGGTGTTCTCCAGACTGAGTTTGTCGAGTCTGACCGAGTGTGGATTCTGCCGCTTGATATTGTAAGCGAAGAAAGCCGTCTTCGAGCGGTTAAAGAGATCTTCAAACGATGGGGTCGGGTTGACGTTCTCATCAACAATGCCGGAATCAGCTATCGATCAGTATTGGAAGAGATGCTGGATCGCGATGAACTTCTGCAAATGCAGACGAACTATTTAGGACCAGTTGGTCTTATCCGGCTCCTTCTGCCGAGAATGCGACAGAACGGTAGAGGTAAGATTATCAACATTTCATCTGTTAGTGGAATGTTGGCGATGCCGACGATGGCGTCGTATTCGGCCTCAAAGTTCGCACTTGAAGGCGCTATGGAAGCGCTATGGTACGAAACACGCCCGTTTGGTATCGATGTCGTGTTGGTGCAGCCAGGATTTGTTCGTTCGCGCTCTCACGAACGGGTGAAGTACTCAGTTCGTTCTCGGGTCTCGAATAGCAATGCGAGCGGCAAAGCTCGTCCCTACACAACCATGTATCGCTATATGGCCCATTTCATTGGCCGCATGATGAAGCATGGTTTTGCGACACCGGACTCGATTGCGCATCTAGTGCTCTACGTGATTCGCACAAAGCAGCCACCGTTATGGGTTCCCGCGGCTTTTGACGCCGAGTTTTTTTACTACCTTAAAAGATTTTTCCCAAGACGTCTGGTCTTGCCATTTTTCTACTGGTTTTTGCCCGGTTCCAAGAATTGGGGAAGTGGCTTCACCCGAAAGCGAAGGCGGCGGTCGCTTCTGGGACGAGTTTGGGATCGAGTGACAACTGCACGGGAGGAAAGTCATGTCAATTAATTGGACTCAGATCGAAATGCTGACTCTGCTCGAGGAGACGGCGGAAGAGTCGATCTTGCAAGAGATGATTTCAATTTATGAAACTCAAATGCCTGAGATTACTCAACAGATTGAGGCCGCAATAAAGGCCGACGAATTCATAGAAGCATCGGAATTTGCTCACAAGTTGAAGTCTTCGGCAGGAAATCTTGGATTCTCCGACGTCGAGGCGCGATGTCTTATGATTGAACGTGAGGCGCGAAAAAAAAGCGCAATCAATTACCTCAATGTCGTCGATGAGATTCGTTTCTACTCACACGAAGCCCTAGAGGAAGTTCGTCGTTATCTTGAGCGTCAAAGAACAAACGCCGCCTAACGTTTTGAGGGAGGGCACATGAAAGTTGGATCGGTCAGCTTGATTGAAGGTGATCAGCCTGAACTACTGCGCGCAACGATCGAAGAGAAGGTTCACGGCGGTCGTTCTGCATTGGTTTTGTCGGGCGATGCTTTGGAGATGAGTAGCATGCAGTGGGACTCGCTTGCGCAAATCGGCGGCAATGCCGTTTTTGGAGGTGTATTCCCGCAGGTTATCTACGACGGCAGAAATCTGGAGCGAGCCAGTATCGTTATTGGTCTCGATGAACGGCCAGCGACGATGCTTATTGCAGGACTTGATGATCCGAGCATCTCTTTTGACGAGCAGTTGCGAAACGCACCCTCCGAAGTTATTGATGCCGAAAGTTTGATTATCATCGTTGATGGCCTTTCTCCGCGAATTTCGGACTTTATTGAGGCGGTGTATGACGCTTTTGGTCCGGATAAGCACTACATCGGCGGCGGTGCCGGCTCGCTCTCTTTTATGCCAAAGCCCTGTGTGATTGGAGACGGGCGGATTCGAAAGGGTGAGGCGATTCTGATCGCGCTCGATGTGAAGATTCCGGTGGGACTTCAGCATGGGTGGGAAAAAATAGCCGGTCCGTTCATCGTAACTGCGGCGGAAAAGAATATGGTGATCGAGCTCGACTATGCACCAGCCTATGATGTCTACAAAGAGGCGATATGGTTGAGTTCCGGCGTTGAACTTACGCGCGAATCATTTTTTGAAATTGCAAAGGGCTTTCCTTTTGGAATTGAGCGAGTTGATGGCTCTGTTTTGGTGCGAGATCCGGTAACGGTTCTTGATAACCGACTGGTTTGTGTCGGTGAGTTGCCGATGAACTCAGTTGTCTATCTATTGGAAGGGACAGCGGACAATCTTTTGGCGGCGGCGACAGAGGGCGCGAGGACCGTGTTGCGGGCAAAGGAGCTTCGACGGGTACCAGTTATGCCCTTTCTAATCGACTGTATTAGTCGGGTGCTGTTTCTGGGAGATGAGTTTACACGCGAATTGGATGCTGTTCGGCGGGCGCAACGAAGCGGCGGTCAACCGATTGTTGGGGTTCTCACTCTGGGAGAGATAGCGAACAACGGAAGTCACGCGCTCGAGTTTCACAACAAAACATTTGTATTAACAGGGATACGTGCCGCATGAACTCGCCATCTAGTCTTTTGTTGACGATGCAGTATGAGTTGGCCTTGTCGATCGGACAAAGCCTTGATCTAGATAAGATGCTGAAGACCTTTCTTGTTGCCGTTTGTCAGCGGCTTTCATGTACGAGTGCGCACGTGAAATTTGCGAGTCACGATATGGACGTGATGAAGGTCGGTTCCGGGTTTGTTTCGTATCCACGCTCAACGGACAATTGGTTTGAATCTCTGCTTTGGCGACAGCCTTTGGGCGATGGTCATTTTGAATACGATCGGCGTCACTGTTGGAGTATTCCAATGGAACGTGGGCGTACGTTGGTAATGGTCAGTCGGGACAACACCATTGCGCCCGAGTTTATTAAGGCGTTGCATCCAATTCTTGCTCGGCTCAGCCGCTCGATCGACGGGTGTATCCACTACCAAATGGTGAATCGCATGAAAGAGGAGTCGGCATCGAGAGAGAATGAGCTGCGGGAGGCCAAAGAGGCGGCCGAGGAATCAAATCGAGCAAAGAGTGAGTTCTTAGCCAATATGAGTCACGAGCTGAGGACGCCGATGAACGGAATCCTGGGAATGGCCCAGATCATAGAAGAGTCGGAGGCTGACCCGACTCTTCGTGAGAACATCAACATCATTCGGCGCTCAGCCGACTCGTTGCTCTCGATCTTGAATGACATCCTGGATTTCTCGAAAATCGAAGCCGGCAAACTTACGTTTGAGTCAATTCCGTTTGACCTCATCGAAGAGCTCGACGAGTTTTTCTCGATTTCGAAGATGAACGCTTCTCGCAATGATATCGATTTTGTGATTGAGGTTGATCCGGTGTTTCCGAAGCGTCTTATGGGTGATCCCTTGCGAATGAAACAGATCGTAATGAATTTGGTTTCAAACGCACTCAAGTTTACTGAGTACGGCGGCGTCTACCTTCATTTTCGCGAGGCCTCGGTGGCGTTTGATGAACAGGGTCGTTCGGTACACAACATTGTTATCGAAGTTCGCGACACCGGTGTCGGCATCAGTGAAGAAAAGCTGGATGTGATCTTCACGCCGTTTTCGCAGGCCGACAATTCTATGACTCGCAAATTTGGCGGGACCGGTCTTGGACTTGCGATCGTCAATCAGCTGGCTCGGATGATGGGGGGGCGCGTGAGTGTCGAGAGTCAAGAAGGTGTTGGATCTGTTTTTCGATTTCATATTGGTCTTGTTGAAGCACCGGCGCCCCAGCGACAGCCACCTCGAGCAGAGATCGGCGCCGATATTGTGATACCGTCACAACGGGTGCTTGTCGCTGAGGACAATGTTATCAATCAGAAAATTATCGAGGCTCTCTTGAAGAAGATGGGACATCGAGTCGATCTTGCAGATGACGGGGAAAAGGCTGTCGAGAAGTATCGCGCCAATCGCTACGATCTCGTACTGATGGACATCCAGATGCCAGTCTTGAATGGCTACCAGGCGACAGCAATCCTCAGAGAAATTCAACGCGATCGCAATGAGGCGATTCCGATTATTGCGCTAACCGCGCATGCAATGAAGGGCGATCGAGAAAAGTGTCTTCGAAATGGGCTCGACGACTATCTGTCGAAGCCCATCGTCATCAACGAGCTGCGTTCCGTGCTCGCGCATCATGCTCGCGCGGCCTAGTCGAGACCGAGCGCCATTTCGTGAGCGAGTGGGCGGCGATGTGCGCGGAAATAGGTTCTTGGTGAATAGCTGAAGAGATCACTGAGTTTTGGCATATAAACACAAGCATACCGATCAACTTGGTTTGCAAAGTAAGACTCTTCGTTGCCGGCGCGCATGATCTCGCCCCAGTGTGGATTGAATACGCCCTGCTGTTTTTTGATCAGCGAAGAAATCGTCTTGTCGATTTCAGAGATCTGGTTTTGTAAATCGGGGGAACGCGACTCCTCAGAGTCTTTGCCAGATTCAATTTTGGCCGTGATCTGATCAACCAGAATTTTTTCCAGCGGCTCTTTCTTGTCCATGAGAACACGAATCTCGGCAGAGCATGGTTGTGCCTTTTTGTAGTTCTCGATCTCGCTGTCGAGCTCCTCAACGACGAGTGCCGTTCTCCAGTTACAGTCTTTTTTCAAGCGCAGGATGTCGCCATAGATATGATCGCCAATATAGAGGATATCGTCGCCTTCGACGCCAAGATCTTTTGCAAACTTCGTTGCGCCGCCGCCCTGATAGATGCCGGGCTTGAGCGCTTCATCGTAGTTTGTCATGGAGCCGGTGGCAGGATCCACCTTCAAGAAACGCAGATTATCCCAGAAGAAGCGCGGTTTCTGCGCAAGTGTCACAACATACTCAAAAAGCTCCGTCCAGTCTTTATGGTCTTTAAGGAACGGGTTAATGGCGTAGTCGAGTAGCAGCTTGCTATAGGCGAAGTCAGAATTGGTGACGATGAAGAATTTTTTGTCATGTTGCTTGAATCGTTCAATTCCCCGAACGACATCGGCGTCTTTGATAATGTATTTTTCGAGGTTGCGCGCGACTTCGCCCTTCAGCGAGCCGTCGCGGTGTGAAAGGTCGAGCATTTCGACGACATCATGAGAGATTGTGTCGTAGTCGGGCATGGTGTCGCGGCCCTCTGCATCTTTCAATTCCACCAGTTGAGCGAAGAGTGTTGCAACACTCAACGAAAAGGCCGTGTCGATAGCGGTGTAGCTGTGTGAGTCAGAAAGGTCGATGTACGTCGACTTATACAGCTTCTGCTGTTGCTGAAAATCGATGGGTTTAGTGCCGTGGTAACTTGCGCGAATGGCGCCATGGCGGCTGACCTTCAACAAGTTGCCCTTCTTTTTGTCGATGACTAAACCTCGGATCGCGAGATCCATATAGAAGGGAAGGTTGCGCACGGACTCGGGATAGTGTTTTTGTGAAACAAGTTTTTCACACATTGTTTTGTGCGAGAGTTCTTCAAACGCATGGCTGTGGTAGCGCACCAAAGTGTGGTCCATGTCGAGACCGATATATTTAATTTTTCGCATATTGAGCGTGCGATTGATGAAGACTTTAACTGACATGATACGGACCCTTTCGAGCGAGCCACCATTTTGTTGATGAAAAGTGCGGAGACTCGCGAAGTTTCAGAAAACACGGTTTTTAAGAATTTTTCTACTGGAAGGCGGCGCCGGCTAACGCTTCGCATCCTGGTGCTTGGCGACAAAAGCCCTTAATTCGCTCTCCGTCTTCTCCCCGCTGAGCATCGCTCGAATCTCTCCGGTGTCGGTCACAAGAAATGTGGCCGGCAAAGTCATAGACCACGGCGTCTTGAGTGACTCGGTGAGTTTCTGCCATTCCATAATAAACTCATCCTGCGCACCGGCGATGAGTGATGTCTGAAAGTTCGCCTTGCTCTCGCCAAGAAAGGCCCGAACACTTTCGATATCGGATTCATTGTCGGCTGACACGAGAAATAGCGGGGCATTTCCAGATTGAGCGAATTTGGCGAGTTCCGGCATTTCAGCCCGACAGGGTTCGCACCAAGTCGCCCAGATGTTGACGACAGAGAGCTTGGCACCCTTGGCGGCCATCTCTTTTAAGATCCATTCGCGAATTTGCGGAAACTTCAGCATATGTGGTGCCGGCACTTCCGCTGCCACGCTTGTCGACGATGGTGGTGATGCGTCTTTTCTGTTGAGAACCATTAGGGTCAGCACAATGACGGTGCCGACCATGAGGGCGAGAGTAACGACAATAAGCGATTTTCCAGAGACTTTGTTTTCTTTCATCCTTGAATTGACATTACTGAAGCCGGGAAACGATTGTCGAGAACGATGAACGACACCTCACTTGATAAATCTCTTCTCGAGGCCCGTATGCCTGTAGGTTTGACGCCATGTCAAAACCAGGCCTTCACGGCGCTCACGACCGAGCGTTCGCCCGGACGTTTTGCTAATGTTTTTGTGACTGGTGGCGCCGGAAGCGGCAAGTCGTACCTGATCCGCCAGTTTCTTCGCGGGATCGATCTTCGTGAGTACCCGATTTTGGCTTCGACCGGAGCGGCCGCTGTTTTGGTTGGCGGACGCACATTCCATTCATTTTTTGGATTGGGAATTTTGGAAGGTGGTCCTGAGGCCACGGTTGAGCGGGCTTGTCGCAACCGACAGGTGACTCGTCGTTTGAAGCAGATGAAAGGATTTATTGTCGACGAGGTCTCAATGCTCGCGGGGCCTGTGCTGCGTGTTGCTGAGATCATCGCACGCCGAGTCCGCGATAGCGATTTGCCATGGGGCGGATTGCGTGTGGTGGCCGTTGGCGATTTCGCGCAGCTGCCTCCGGTTGAGCGTGATCCTGCTCGTGGCGGTGGTTGGGCATTTATCGATCCGGTTTGGGAGTGGACTCAATTTGAGAATCAGATTCTTCGCACGCAGGTACGCTGCCAGGATCCGCAGTACATGTCAGTGCTTGCGAAAATTCGCGTCGGCGTCGTTGATGACGAAGTCACAGAATATTTGAACGAGCGCACCGGTCCTGTCGAAGTGGAATTTGAAGGCACCAGACTTTTTCCGCGTCGCGATCAAACCGAACTTTTCAATTCGCGTCGGCTCGCGGATCTTCCTGGTAAGGTGCATTCGATCGAAACACTCGAGGCCGGTGATAAGCGCGCCATTGAGACCCTGCGGAAGCAGGCTCCCATTGGGCCTGTTCTGGAAATCAAAGAGGGCGCCCTGGTGATGATTCGTCAAAATGATCCGATGGGCCGTTGGGTCAACGGAACCACGGGCCATATCCGTCGTATTCAGGCGCAGAAGTTACAGATTGAACTTCTCAATGGTCGCCTGATTGAACTTGAGAAGTCTGCGTTTTCGCTTCTCGACGCCGAGGGCGATCCGGTCGCAACACTCACAAATTTTCCAGTGAATTTGGCGTGGGCATCGACAATTCACAAAGCGCAGGGTGCGACACTCGATCGCATGGCAGTCGATCTTTCACGTCTTTGGGAGCCTGGCCAAGCCTACGTTGCGTTATCGCGACTGACATCGGGCTCGGAGCTTCGCATCGCCCGTTGGGATGCCGGTTCAATTCGCACGGACCAGCAGGTGCGTGATTTTTACGAGGCCTCGTCGGGCTAGGCTCGCCGGTCGCTGCTTGTTGAAATTAAATTTCCTCAATAATTTCAAATGACGCGACGCTTTCTGGACGTCCAAGGTGGGGATTCTTGGCGGTCTTGAATGGATGAAATTCATGCCATCGTTTCGCGTTTGGAACACCT
>JAEUWE010000446.1 GCA_016791465.1 Pseudobdellovibrionaceae bacterium | reverse complement strand
AATGCCTATACCTTTTGCCTGATTCGTCACGTTGTTGGAATTGCGCTGGCGACGTCTGGTTGGTCGGGAGCGACGATTTAAGGCACAGGCTGTCGAGGAGTTAGACGGAGAAGATCGTAGAGGCTGACCAGTGCCGGTGCGGCAGATTCGCGGTCTTGGAATGCGAAAAAGCGCTTGAGGTCATCGAGGGCACCGGTGCTATCGCCGATCCGATGACGAAGCATTGCACGATCTGCAAATAGGCGAATCAGGCTTGGCCGAAGTGCGATCAATTGATCAAGCAGGAGGACTTGCGCGCGTAGGCCCGCACTTTCGGGCCAGCGCGATGATGGTTTTTCCAGCGCAGCACGGAGCTCCAACACCAGTCGAATCCAAACATCTGACACACTCAGGCGCTCCAAAGCAGTCTTTCCATTGCCGCTCTGGCACCAGTCGATCCAGTCAGAGGATTCAAGTTTTTGGCCATTCTTCTCAGCAGAAATATACTCGGCCCGTTCTTCAGGAGCGTCGTTCGATGTGTCGCTGATACGCAGACGGACGATTTGAGCAGGTGCGTTCTTAACAAATTCGACGCTGATTTTTGTATGACTCTCGGTCGACATTTTCGAAACCGTCTCTGTCGCCCAGGCAAAAAGAATCGTGAGAGCGGAGCCGGCGCCTTCGCGTCGACTCAGAACGGAGTCGAGAAGACTCCCGTCTGGTTCGTTGTAGCCTTTGGGGGCTGGCCGAAAGCCGAGGTCCGTGAAGAATGTCCGAATGTGATTGTCGATGGTGAGTGGTTGAACTCGGGCTTCAAGATCCCAGCGCAAAAATGCGAGACGTTTTTCGAGTGATTCCCGATCAGCTGAAGGCGAACCCGGCGAACATCGCAGGGTGTTGCGAATGGCGACGGTGAGGACGATCCATTCTTTCATAAGTGTGGACCACGGAGCCGACGCTGCGGCATGATCCCATGCAGCAGCGAGTGTTCCTGAACGTCCAGTGAGAAACTTCTCAAACGAGTGCGGCATCCAGGGATGGGCTACCGAACACCCGCTCTGAAGGCGAGCTTTGACGCCCTAAGTTGACCTTGCAAATTTGCCCATTGAGACTGAGAAGACGTGAGCAAGAAAAACGACGCTGAGCGCATGAGAGAACTGGAAGAACGAGTTCGCGAATTGGAGGCCGAGGTCTCTGCTCGTGAGTCGGACTTAAGCGTATTTCGTCAGCAGCTTCTGCACGCGAATCAATCACTTGAAGCTCTGATTGAGAAGCTCAGCGCGGATTTGCGGACGGCGACACGTATACAGAAGACACTCGTGCCGACCGAGTTTCCGAACATTCCGGGCTTTGAGTTTTCCACAAAGTTTGTTGCAAGCCCGATTTCGGGAGGCGACTACTTTGACGTTTTCGAACACGACGACCGAATGAAGTTTGGGCTGGTTATGGCGAGCGCAAATGGGTACGGCCTGTCGGCCTTGCTCTTGAGCGTTTTGCTTCGCATGACCGGTCAGGACGAGGCGCGTCGAGGACTGCCTCCAAATCGCGTGATCCAGTACCTGGCGGAAGAGCTCGAGCCAAGCCTGGGAGAGGGACCTCGGGGGCCCGATCAGGCGTCTTTGATCTATGGAATTATTGACCGTCGAACAATGGAGCTTTCGTTTTCGGCAATGGGCCCTGTTTACGGCGGACTTTATCGCCCGACGACGGGAAAAATGGATCGCATCCAGAGTGAAGACTCTCCGATTGAAAAGGGAAGCTATACAAAGCTTCCGAAGCTTCAACACTTGCAGTTAGAAGCAAAAGACCGTTTGGTCCTGGTCAGTCCAGGTGCAGTGATGGTGCAGAATGCCGCTGACGAGAAGTTTGGCGAAGAGCGTTTGATGCGGGCCATTTTGACCGCACCTAAAGATTCGGTCCATGACTGGCGCAATGAAATTCTATTTCGCATCGAGCAGTTTGCTGGCGAAAGAGACATTCCGCGTGATGTGACTGTTATGGTTTTGGAAGTGAAAGATCGCGTCATTCGTCTAGCTCCGCGCTAGTGCGGCGCGGAAACGGTAAGGATATCGATAATTGTTAAAAATTGAACCAGCCCGGGCTGCCCTTGTTGGACGCAGCAGTGTAGAGTGGAAGGGTTGGCATTTCGAGCGAAAGGATCTTGTATGGCAGCTCAAGTTGAAATTTATGAAGGCGCGTTGGATCGCGGTCTTGAAGGCGTTGTCGCCTGCTCAACCGGTATTTCTTCAATTCAAGATGCGACTCTGAGTTATCGCGGATACACCATCGAGGATCTCGCAGCGAAGTCGACATTCGAAGAGGTCGTATTCTTGTTGTGGAACGATCGCCTGCCGACAGCCGATGAACTGACGGCTTTGAAAAAAGAACTCGGTGCGCAGATGACTCTCGATCCGGAGTTTGTGAAGGCGCTGAAAACTCTGCCGACGAATGTGCACCCGATGGCGTGGCTGCGAACGGCGACGTCGTTGCTCGCGCACTTCGACAAGGAAGCACAAGACATGTCAGAAGAGGCGAACCACCGCAAAGCGGTTCGTTTGACGGCGAAGATGACAACACTCGTGACTGCGTTTGATCGCATTCGCAACGGCAAAGAGCTTGTCGCTCCGAAGGCGGACAAGTCCGTTGCCTACAACTTCTTCTGGACGCTCACTGGCAAAGAACCCGATGCTGAGATCGTAAAAGATTTTGATACCTGCCTCGTTCTTCATGCTGATCATGAGTTGAACTGCTCGGCCTTCGCGGCACGCGTTACCGCGTCGTCGCTTTCAGATATGCACTCGGCGGTTGTTTCGGCAATCTCGGCTCTTAAGGGGCCTCTGCACGGTGGAGCAAACGAGCAAGTGATTCGCATGCTTCAGTCGATCGGTTCAATTGAGAGCTGCAAAACATGGATCGCTCGCGCGCTCGACAACAAAGAGAAAGTCATGGGTATTGGTCACCGCGTTTATAAAAACGGCGATCCGCGCGCGAAGGTTCTGCGTGCCATGAGCGAGCGCCTGACCAAGAAAATCGGCGAAGCGCACTGGTACACAATGTCGACGATGATTGACGACATCATGCGCGAGAAGAAAGACCTTCTGCCGAATGTCGATTTCTACTCAGCGACTGTTTACTACTCGATGGGAATTCCCACCGACTTGTTCACTCCGATCTTCGCGGCATCGCGTGTATCGGGATGGCTCGCGCATATGCTGGAGCAGTGGAAGAACAACCGCATTTACCGTCCACGCGGCAAGTGGGTTGGCAAGTCGCTGCAGAAGCTGAACCGCTAGTTCACTCTGCGAGTGAGATGTGAAAGAGGCCCCGCGAGGGGTCTCTTTTTTTTGTACCTTGGACGTCCAGAAAGCGGTGCGTCATGGTGGCGGCCGGACAGAAGGGACCGCTATTACTGGCAGCTTGGGAGTGTCGCGAATTTGTCCGATCCCAAGAGGCGGTGCAGAACGATTCGATTCAACGCGAGCTGGGTTTTAGCGCTCAAAGATTCAAGCACGGCGTCGCGATACTGCGAACGGCTGGTCAGCACAGTCTGTAGGTCGACGAGGCCATATTGATAACGGATGACATCGCGATCGTAGGCAGACTTCATCAGCTCCGCCGCTTCAACCGCATATTGATGACGATCTTTCGCCTCTTTTACGAGAGCGAAGGCGTATTCGCTCTGTTCGCCGATTTCATATTGAAGCTCATTGATTCGAATTTTGATTTCTTTGATTCTGTCTTCAGAGAGTTTAATCGTTGGAACTTGAGCGTAGCCGATGTTGAAGTTCATTCCGATATTGACGTTATCAAAAGCGATACTGGAGCCGGCCCCCGCCGGAGAGCGTACTCCAGACCCTTGAATAAATGCGAAGTACTGGCTCCAAGAGTTTCTCTCAGCGGCTTTCTTAAGCATCAACAGCTGCTCCATCTCGGGAGACACTTTGAGCGCGGCGGCTTGGATCTCAGCTGGTGTTCGCTGCTCAAACTCGGACGGGTCGATCTCCATCGGGTTGATGCTCAGAGATGTGGTGAGTGGCAGGGCGAGTAGGTGGCGGAGCGAGGCGATCTCTTTATTGACGAGGCCGTCGATTTTCGAAAAGCCGATCTTTGCAAACTGCCATGTGCCTCGTGCACGATCGAGATCAGACTTTGAAGCGAGGCCTGATTGGTAGAGGTCCTGAACGGTCTCAGCCACTTTTCCGAGGTCGGTGATTTCGTCCTGGTAAACCGAAAGAAGGTTTCGGTCCGCGAGAATTGAGGAGTACACGGAGAGTGCCGACGCCAGCGTGTTGAGCTGAATTGTCTGCGTGGCCTTCAGTTGAGCTTTGTAGAGATATTTGGACTCTTTTAACTTAATCCAATTTCCTGGGACCAAAAATGGAAACAGAACCTCGACGGCGCTGACGGTGAATGTCGACGACATCGAAGAGTAAAGGAGAGTTGAGAGATTGAGCGATGGAAGAAGCGAGGCGCGTGCGATATTTAACTCGTCTTTCGACTGATGTACGCGATTGATTCCAAGCAGAATCGACGAGTTCTTGTTGAAGAGCTGCGCCGCCATTGTTTCGGGAGTCAGGTCAAACTGATTTCCATTGAATGGTGCTGCCCCCTTCGAGCAGGCGGCGTCATAGGTGACTTTTTCCGCATCTTCCATCCTGCAGGCCGAAAGCGAGAAGCTTGTTGTGATGACAAAGAAAAGTGCGATTGTTTGGTTTCTCATGAACAGGAGCCTTTCAATTCGCAGCCGAGTTAATCTTACGAACTTCGAGCTGACCTAAATCACCGCGTGTTGAATTCGAGAGTCGACCGCGAATCACATCATCGGAAAAAGTGCCATCGAAGGTATTGAGAATCGCGCCAACGAGAGTGCGGGTATTCATGGTTCCGCTCAACTGCAGAACGCCTGTCGCGGGAATGAAGCCGGCATTTGAAAACTCAGCGATCGGAATGATATCAGAGGCATTCGTGTCACTGAAGACGATGTTCACACTGCCACTCAGCGTGGGGATTTCGACATCGTCACTTCGGCGTTGAGTCGAGATGAGTGTCATCGTCACTTTTTGAACGAGTGAGCCATCGGTAGAGGTGAGAGTGCCTTCGTATTGGCCGACCAGTGGCAGAAACAGATCGGGCTGAATGGCGGGCTGTGCCGAGAGCTCGGTTTGTCGTGGCTGAGGGGCACGAGTGTCTTGCGAGTCCGGACTTTGACTGCAAGCTAAACCAATGGATAAAAGCAGTGCCGTTAAAATGATTGAAGTGAGAGGGCGGATCATTGTGCACGTCCTTCTTCGTAACGGGCTTGGGCTATCACTATTGGGTGATGATGTTTACCAGTTTTGGCAAAAGCGAGTCGGATGAGTTTAGGGATGGCCTCGGAGATGAAAAAAGGACAGGGTTTGGATTGAAACTCCAATCAGGAGCTTAAAATTAGAACTGAACGGCACTTAACCGCAGACTGTCAGCAAACCAGTCAGATTGCCGAAGTTTAATTTCACAAAAAGAAGCCTGACGGGCTCCCTTTTCTATACTGTTTCGAATTGAGACATGGGCTTAGGCCAAAGGCCGCGACCGTCGATAGGCTGAGTAAGCGATACACCACGATTCGCATCTGTTTGAAGGAGAGACGTATGGACAAAGGCTATGTACCGGAGCGCCCAAAGCATGTGATTTTGGCCAGTCGGACCGAGGAGGAGAATGCAATCCTTCGGAAAAAGCTTCTGACCTTAACGGAGTCCGTTCAAGGCGGCGTTCGATTGACGACAACGCGACCGCAGGCCACGAAGCTCGAGCTTGCGGGGCAGCCTGATCTTGTTATTTTCAATTTCAACGACTGGAACAACGACGAGCTGGATTGGGTCACGGGCCTTCGCAGCGAAGGCTACAAGCGAATGATTATGATCCTTGCAAAAGCTGAAGCTCCGACGGCTGTGCAGAATCTTCAGCTCTTAGAGCGTGTTGTTTACGTCGAAAAACCATTTGAGGTTCGTGATCTCGTTGGCATTGCGGCAAAAGCTCTCAAAAAGGGTGCTGTTGAGCAGCAGATTTATCGTCGATTTGCGACCGAGCAGTCCGCGATTGTCGAATTCGGCAAAGGCAAAAACATGATTGGCTCAAGAGTTTGCAACATGTCGAAGACTGGAGCCTACATCGAGCTCAACGCGCTTCAGGATGTGCGTGTCGGCGAAAACGTAAAGCTTCGTCTTGAGCTCAACGACGTCAGCCGAACATACGTGATGCCGGCGCGGGTGGTTTGGACCAGCTCTTCCGGAAGTACCGGCACTGGAGTGGGTCTACATTTTACCGGACCTGGCGATGTTAAACGTCATATTTTTCAGGTATAACTGAACGGGTGAAGAGCCCATTCCTGTTTCAAATTCATGTGATCGAACACGGCGACCGTCGTGTTCGTGTTGGTCATCTCCTTTTCGAGGACTCGGCGAGCCGCAACAGTCTGCGCGTGTCGACGGCATCAGAACTTTTGAAGTTTCTGCGCCGTGCGGAGAAAGAGTGCGATGTACTCTTGTTCGCGGCGGTGGGTCCGGTCTTTTGTTCGGGTGGCAATCTTCGCGATCATGATGCGCAAGGGCCGGCAAAAGGCCGCGCCGCCAATCGGAAGATCGCGGCCGCGTTGAACGCGCTCGATGGGCTTGCGATTCCGACGGTGGCTTTGGTTGAGCGCGACGCCCTTGGCGGTGGTGTTGAACTGCTGTCGGCTTTTGATTTTATTCTGGCGACGCCACATGTGCTGCTTGGATTTTGGCAGCGCCGACTAGGGCTTAGCTTTGGGTGGGGTGGCGGTGCGCGACTTGAAGGTCGCATTGGCGTCGGTCGTTTGAAGCGTCTAGCGCTTGAGGCACGCGCCGTTTCGGCAGGCGAAGCGCTTGAAGTCGGGCTGATCGATCAGGTCGTTCCAACTTGGTCAGCTTTGGGTGATGCGCTGGCGCTGTGTTTGCGTTTGGGGTCGCTGCCGCGGAAGTCGGTTGCCGCTATGAAAAAACGCACGCCCAAGAATGAACGTGCGGTGTTTGAAAAGCTCTGGTTTGGCGCTGATCACAAAGCGGCGCTGGGCCGATTTTTATCGCGTTAGTGATTACGCGTTCACCTTCAGCGCGGCCTCTTCCTCGCGGCGCTGGATTGCAAGCGAGATCAGTTCGTCGATCAACGACGAGTAGTCGCGGCCAGTGAGGCCCATCATCTTTGGATACATCGAGATTTTGGTGAAGCCTGGCATGGTATTGATCTCATTCACAAACAGCACGCCATCTTTTTTGCGAAGAAAGAAGTCGACGCGCGAAAGACCGTGGCACTCGAGCGCCTGGCAAACTTTGACGGCCGTCTCTCGCACTTCGCGGATTTGAGTTTCGGTGAGCTTGGCGGGGAGCTCAAGACCTGCGCCATTTTCATCGAGATACTTGGCTTCGTAGGAATAGAAATCATGATGCGGAATGATTTCGCCCGGAGGTGAAGCTTCGAGTTTCTTGTAGCCAATCACCGCACATTCGATTTCGCGGCCATCAATAAACTCCTCAAGAATGACTTTCGTGTCATATTGAAAGGCCTCGCGAAGAGCGGACTGGTACTTCTTTTCGTCGAGAACTTTTGAAACGCCAATCGATGAGCCCATGTTGACTGGCTTTAAGAAGAATGGTGTGCCGAGTTCGGCTTTGACCTCTTGAAAGGTTGGAGGTGCGTCGTGGCGACGAACGACTTTGAATTTGCCGATGCGAATATCCGCATCGCGAAGCAGGCGCTTGGTGACGTCTTTGTCCATTCCTGCGGCGCTGCCGAGAATGGATGGACCGACAAAGGGAAGTCCGATGAATTTCAAATAACCTTGGATGGTTCCGTCTTCGCCATAGGGGCCGTGCAAAATCGGGAAGACGACGTCGATCTCTGAGATCGAATTGCCGTTTTTGACATCGATGAGACTTGCGCCTCGATCGCGTCGAATGAGTGCGACTTGAGTTTCGAATTGAGCAACGTCGATCGGCTTATCGAGCGCAGTTTTGCGAAGTTCCTCGAGAGATGGAATAAGGCGCATGATACCGGTGCGATCGATGCCGACAAGGGTGACCGTGTATTTATTCTTGTCGAGTGCGTCGGCGATGTTTTTACCAGAGGCGAGAGAGACGTCGTGTTCGGCACTTTGGCCACCACAGAGAACGGCGATTTTAATTTTCGATTTGGCTCCGGTCATGGTGTCTCCTTAGGCCATTTCCACAAGTTCGAGAATCATCTTGCGAATCCCAGTGTAAACTTCGAAAGGCTTGGCGTTGTCGTACATGTAGGCAGGCGCCGATAGAACCTTGTGATCGCGGTCGCTGACATAGTCGTCGACTGGGCATGAGGTGTGTCGGGCGCCTGTTTTTTTAATCACAGCTGCGGTGGCCTCATCGTTTCCAATCGTCAGTTCGACACCCTCTTTACCTAAAGTGAGTGCGACAAGACTGGGAGCGATGCAGATCACGCCAATTGGTTTTGCGTCATTGTGAAACTCTTTGATCACGCGGGAGACTTCGGGGAGAACTTTGCCGCCCGCTCCAGCCTCGGCAAAGTTGGAGAGAACCTTGGCCGCTCCATAGCCTCCCGGAAAAACCACGCCGTCAAAATCTTGTGAGCGGAGTTTGTCGATTGGCTGAACATTGCCGCGTGCGATGCGCTTGGACATTTCAAGACTGTTTCCAACATCAGGTGCAAAGCACTGGTATTGAGCTCCGACTTCAGAGAGCGCGATGAGCGTCGAGACCGCTTCGGTGATCTCTGTGCCGTCGGTGTGGCCGCAGCCAGACAAAACCACTGCGATTTTTCGATCGAGTTGATTGGTCATGTGGTCGCCTCCCGGTCGCTCCCGGATCAGGGAGCTTGATACCGGAAGTTCACCACAGGTTTACACTGTTTGACCAGAATCTTGCTCTGTCCCGAGCCGACCGATGCGAGGCCGGTTACGCATTTGTCTAAAACCGCGGCAAGGTAGGGAGCGGTGGGACTCATTGCCAAGTCCCAGCGAACTCGATCGGCTTTGCCGTTCTCCCAGAACACCATGTCAAAGCTCACGCGGTAAACTTCGATCTGGCAGTTTGGAATGCCAGCGCAGCCCGCCTGTTTTTGTACCAAAAGAGGCGGTGCTTCCATTGCGACGGTGCGCTTCAGGTTGTGATAAGTGATGCGATCACCGCTTGTCGCCTGAACAGAGTCGCTGTTTGCGGTCAGCGTGCGAATTCCTGTTTTCAAGGCAAGAGGAGAGCGGTCATTGAGAAGCGCCATCACTTCAGGGCGAAACTCAAATCCTGATTTTTTAATCTCTTCAACTGGGCCAATCATCAGACTCGAAGCTTCGGTGACCGGTGCCTTTTCGATCCGAACCGGAATTTCGGTTGAGACTTTTCGCACTTCGCCGTTTTGATAGGTTTGCTGGTGCTGGATGATGGTGAGCAAGACCTCGGTCGAGGACTCCTGGCGATCGACAACTGTCTGTGCTGTGTCGGCAATGATATTTTTTGCTGCACCCCCGGCAATCTCTTGCGTGTCGGAATAAACAAAGAATTGCCCGAGCTGAATGGAGAGTGGGTCCGTTTTTCCGAGCGGTTCCGAGATCACGGTGTCGAGTTCTTTAGGAGAGATTTCTGGTCCGAGTGCGAGTGGCTTAATGTCGTCTTCGCCCTGACAGCCGCCCATTTGCGTAAATATAAAGGGAAGGAGGAGCACCAGCACCACGTGAATGACGACGAGTGCTCGGGTGCCGTTGAAGTGAGTCTTATCGATGCGTTCAATGTTCATACGGAGTCCCATCCCCAGATCCACATTGGAACGGGTAGAAGGCGATCAAAGGTTTCGGCGGTTGTGCGATCAAAAGCGTGGAGCTCAGATGGGCGGGTTGGTCCAAACAGAAGGCGCAAAATGTCGGCCTCGGAGTCCGTTGAATAAACGTGGAGGCCACGGCCGAAGTAAAACTTCCCATCCTTTTTTTCGAGAACAAGATCGGCGATCCCAAGTGAGCGAGCATGGCGCTGTATCTTTGAGAAGAAAGAGTCCGGCTTTAAAAGCTTCATCATGCCGAGATGGCCCCGATGCACCGGGAGACCGAGCTCGGTGAGTTTTGCGATCAGATTCAGCGAGTGAGCAGGAGTGATGAGGCGGAGGGTGCGCTTTTGAGTGGTGCGCATATGTGTGAAGAGAGCGAGCAGATTGGGCAGCGTTCCACCCCATTCGTGAATGTAGCCGTTGAGATCGGCTCCTTTTCCTTCGACAGCGTAGGCCACCATCCGTCCCATGCTGTCCCAAGCTGTGGTGACACGTGAGTTGGGAATGGCCAGTGATTCGCGGATGTCATCGATCGAGCGATGGCTTGTGACTGTATGTTGCGCATAGAGACGAAGGACTGCCGCAGGGTCGACTTTGGGGCCTTCCACAAAGCGAAGCTGAGTATTTGAGACGAGATCGCGGTCGATCTCGAAAGACACTTCACTGCCGGCGAGCTCAAAACCGATGCGGCGATAGAAATCAAAGAGATCAGTCCAAAGAATGGCGAGGTCGCAATTGCTATCGCGCGCGGCCTGCAGGCAGCTTTCGAGAATCTGAGTTGAAAGCCCTTGCTTGCGATATTGGTCGGAGGTGACGACACTGCCGATGCCGGCCACCTTGAAGACGCCAATGGGATTCTTGACAATGATGGGGCGGACAATCGCATGCGAAATAATCTGGTCGCCGTCAAAAATCACGCGACTGTTGATGCGGTTTGAAGAGGTGATTGCTGTTGGATATTCATCAGCAATGGACCAACCCTGCCCCGGCCGGAGATGCGTGTTCAAAAACTCGACGACACGAGTCCACTCGTGGATTTCTGGAGCGCGAGGCCCTTCCATGAACCCCTCCCTTGCTCCCTTCAGTTTAGCAACTCTGCGGAGTGAGACGGTGAATTCGTTGGCGAAACTCGCCGAAGGTCCGGCGTCGTCGATTGACCACGACCAGACCCCCGACGAGAATAGGTTCTATGCTGGTCGCTTTTGTCGAGAGCTTTAAGTATGTCGGTCATCTGATTCCTGTTGCGTGCCTGCGCATCTTTTTGGGTGGCTATTTTTTAAAGCACGCACTGGCCTCCTTCCAAGGCGACTATCTGATGAAGGCCTATCTGGCCGAGGACATTCGAAATCACCTGCCGCAGTCGACGGCGCCGGAGTGGTTTCGCTGGTTCTTAGAATATGTCGTTATTCCGAATTGGCAGTTTTTTGCGGTAGGTCTGACTGCGATTCAGGCGTTTATTGGCGTGAGCTATATTATTGGTTATCTCGTTCGGCCGGCCGCCCTCCTCGGTGTGATCTTGTCGGCAGGATTAATCGGCGCGATCGGCGCAAGTCAGAACAACCTTCAGGCGACGACATTCATGTTGGTCTTGCATTTGATTTTGGGCTGGATCGGCGCTGGTCGATGCTTGGGCTTTGACTACTTCTTTTACAAGAGGCATCGCGGAATCTGGTGGTAGTCGATGCGAGGTAAGTGGATTGCTGGCTCCGTCATGACTTTGCTTGTCGGAAGCGTCGGCATTCTCTATTGGGGAAATCAGCAGAAAGACGAAGTCGCGAAACCGCTCGTGGTCATGAGCTATGCGAGTTTCACGGCCTCCTGGGGACCGGGGCCAGAGCTTGCCAAACGCTTTGAGGCCAAAACAGGGGTTCCAGTTCGTTTTGTTCAAGCCGACGATGCCGGGGTTTTACTTCAGCGTCTCAAGCTGGTCCCCGCGGATGTGGTATTGGGTCTTGATCAGTCTGTTCTGAATGGCGCGCGATCAGAGATGCGCTGGCTCCCGCATGTTGCCAAAGTTGACTTTCCTCACGACGACCTCTTTGTCCCTATTGATTGGGCTCCGGTAGGATTTGTTTACCGCGAGGGCGAACTCGCACCGCCATCCTCTCTGGATGATCTTCGGCTTGAGCGTTTCAAGAACCAGATTGCGTTAGAGGATCCGCGGACAAGTGCGCCCGGCTTTCAGTTCTTGAGTTGGATTGCGCGTGGTCGAACGGATGTCGAACTGAAGGCGCTGATTCAACAGATGCATCCGAGTATTCAATCGGTTTCGCCTAGCTGGTCGCAGGCATACGGGCTTTTTACGCGCGGAACGGCAAAGTTGGTTTTAAGCTATATGACGTCACCGCTTTATCACCAGGTTATTGAACGCGATGGGCGTTATCGATTTGCCTCATTCCCGGAGGGGCATGCTGTCCACGTGGAGTTCGCCGGAATTTTAGCGAAATGTGCGAGATGTGATCGGGCTCGAGAATTTTTGCAGTTCCTCCTTCTGACTGAAAATCAGAAACTGATTATGGAAAAGAACTGGATGTTGCCAGTCGTGGAGCTACCAGCGACCGAAGACGTTGGACCGTTTCGAGAGGTCATGGAAGCCGCCCGATATCTGAAACCTAAGGATATGTCGACGCTTCAGTTGTCAGCGGCCGAGCGCGAACGACTGTTGAAACTGTGGTCCGAGGCGTCGCCGTGAGTCGACTGAGCCGCGCCCTTGTTTTTCTCCTTTTTTTGGCACCGTATGTTTTTTCGCTGATCGTCGCACAGGGGCAGATGGCGCTGCCGGAAGGGTTTTTGGGCCTTGTGCAAAACAGCTTGATCCAGGCCGCGCTGTCGGCGCTGTTTGCTGTGGCGCTCGGCGTTTCGATCGGCATTGGGCTTTTAGGATTGCCTCGGCGTCTTCGTCGATCGACCGAGGCCGCTGTTCTAGTTGGAAGTTTTGTTCCGTCAATTGCTTGGGTCCTGATGTGGATGGTGCTGCTGCCGAATGTGCGAGGGCTCACGGCGATTGTCATCCTGCATGCTGTGGGTGCCTCTGGCTTGATTGCCTCCGCCGTGGTGAGAAAGGTTCGAACACGCTGGGCGGGAAGTCTTGAGCTTGCAATGGTTGAAGGGGCGCCGCGTGGGTTGACGTGGCGTCTTGGTCTTCTCCCGCTTTTGCGCTCCGATTTGGTGACCTATCTATTGACGATTTTCGCTTCGAGTTTGTCGAGCTTCTCGATTCCGCTTCTGATGGGCGGTGCAAAGGCTTGGACATTTGAGATCGCGATTCATCAGGCTGTAAGAGTTCACTCCGCCTGGGATCAGGTTGCAGCGCTGACGCTTTGGCAGTGGGTCACATTGACAGCACTGCTTTTTTTGTCGCGATCGCGAATGCCGTTACGTGCTGGCGCGATCGACCATCGAGAGTCGCGCGCCGTTGAGGACTATGGTTGGAAGCCGCTGGTTCTGTTGGGCGTTCTGCCGGTCGCAGCGGTGTTGGTTGTTTTGTTGAGCTCGGCCTTACGAGGTGTGCAACAACTTGAGACGGCCGGTTTATTGATCGATGGTGGTGAGCTTGGCTCTGCCTTGCTTATGTCAATTTTTGTAGCTCACTTTGGTGGCTTACTAACGGCAGCGACGGCTTTGTTTTTTGCACTTTCTCGACCGAGCGAAACAGAGCGACGCCTTTTGAGTTCGTATGTGGCTCCGAGCGCTGTGATCACGGGATTGATGCTTCTCTTGATGCGAGCGGAATCGGTATCGGCACTGGCCGATGCATTGCGGATATCGGTTGGTTGCGCGCTCGTATTTGCGCCGGTGTTATGGCGGATGCGCTGGCATGTTGAGCTCTCAACGCTTGAAAGACAGCTTGAGGTGGCCGAGATTTTTGGCGCGTCTGCAAAGATGATCGTAAGGCAGATTCTCTGGCCGCAGTTGCGACCACTTTTTTATTGGACATGGGGAGTTGCGACATTTTGGTCTTTCGGTGACTATGCGATTGGTGCCGTAGCGGCTTCGCGTCCGATCACGCTGGCGCTCCTGTCGCGGACACTTTTAGAGTCTTATCGTCTCGAGGCGGCGGCGATTCTGATCGCCTTCGGATTGTTTCTTGGTTTCTTGTCGTACTTGTTTTTCTCAAATCGAGGAGAGCGCAATGTCGGTCGTAAAATGTCTTGAGCATGACTACGGCGATTTTAAGATCGCGATCCATAACTGGGAGATCCTTGACCACGGTGTGACGGCGTTTCTTGGTCCGTCCGGATCGGGCAAATCGTCGGTGATTCGACATCTCTTGGGGCTTGAGAAGTCCGATCAGTTACAATGGTATTGGACAGAAGGCGCAGAACAAGTGGATCTGGCTTCGATGCCGATCCGCGATCGAAGATTGGGCGTGGTCTTTCAAAACGGCGAGCTGTTTCCTCATATGACAGCAAAGCAGAATATCGAGTTCGCTGCTGACGCGGCGGTGGTCTCGCGTGGAGCCAATCGATCCGAGGTTGCCGCCTCGGTGGGGCGCCTCATTCAGGATCTGAGTCTTGAGCGCGCAACCGAAACACTTGCAGTGAATCTTAGCGGTGGCGAGCGTCAGCGCGTGGCTTTGGCTCGCGCGCTAGTCGGTCGACCGCGTTTGATCTTGCTCGATGAGCCATTCTCGGCACTTGATGCGGAGCTTCGTCGCGACGTTCGTGCGATGGTTTTTCGTGTTTTGGCCGAGCACAAGATTCCAGCACTCTTGGTGACTCATGACCCAGAGGATCTTGTTGGCCTTCAGGGTAAACTGACACGAATTCAAGATGGTCGCATCGTCGAAGATCGCTCAATGGCGATCACCACGGAAGGTGGGAGGGGCTGATGGCCCTTCGGATACCGGGTTTCAGTTGGACGGCTCGACATTGGGCGGACGCAACAGAGAGCTCGCCTACCGTACTGTTTGTTCGGATGAGCGCCCTACTTATTTTCGTTAGTCGGTTCATCGGAGAAAGAAAGTCTCCTACGGGTTCCTACTTCACCTCTGTTGATCACCTCTTGGATGCGACCTCGGCGGGCGGACTGCCGCTTGTCGAAATTCTTCCATTTTGGCTCCTCGATTCGGCTGCTTTTCGTGCTCTAACGGTATCGTCGCTTCTTGTCGGATGCTCGGTCGTCTTCTTCTTTCCACGATCGCGAATTGGTTATTTCGTTGCGTTTATTGGAATGTTTGCGATGGCATTTCTCAATCATCTCTATGCAGGCGCTCACATCACGGCGATCTACCTTGTCCTTTTCTTTCTTCTTTTTGTTCAACCGCCAACGGTTCATGCGGAATCCACAGTGCGCCGGAATCTTGTGACGGCGTTGGCTGCGATGTATCTCTTCTCGACGTTGAGTAAGTGCTCGGCCTCCTATCTGAGCGGTGACGTCATTGTCGACACGTTCGCTGAGCTCATAAGATGGCCCCTGCTCTCGGCTATGCACTATCGGCCAGCAGTGTGGATGTTTGTATCTTGGGGTCTTGTCCTTGAGTTGCTCGGTTTCTTAATTCTTATGCCTCGGTTGCGTCGACTGGGTTTGCTGTCGGCAATTTTTTTTCATCTCCTTGTCGGCGCATCGATCACTAGAGTCGTCAACATTACGGCATATGCTCTAACATTGCCGATCCTTTTTGCGAGTGATCGTGAGGCGGCATTAGTCGCGAAGTCGAGGTTTGTTGTCGCGGGAAGCGTTATCGTCGCATTTTTGTTTGCGTGGAGTTTTCTGGGGCGATCTATTTCAAGCGGATCTATGAGCTGGGTTTATGATGGCGTTTCTTGGCTTTGGATTTTTTCAGTTGGATATCTTACTTTGAGATCCGTACAAAAACGGCCAATGTGGTCCGGCAAAGGATTCTCCTGGTTGGGATGTCTTGTGCCGGTGGTGTTCTTCTTTGCTGCCTGGATATTTTCGTGGCCAGAGCCATTGGGTTATACACAGTATTCGGGAAGAGAACAGGTGTTCTACGGAGCTATATTTTCCGGTCAAGATGATGCATCCGAGTTTCAAGCTACGCGGGTCGCCAAGTCGCGCTGGGGCGTGCGTTTTTTTAACCTCGGAAATGGAACTGCAGTTGGTCTGTTCCCCACCAGGGCAATTTCAAAGCATGCAATAGAAAGCTTCTGTGCGAAGTTTCCGATGGCCACCGTAACAGAGATTGAGACGCCGCCGCGCGGTTCAAGCTTTACGATTGGGCGAGGAATGTCGGCCGCGCCTGCGCCGTATCGGGTCACGACTGGGGGAATTGAGTGCTCCAAATTTGGAGTCGTTGACTAGTGACTGTGCTCTTGATGCTGAGCTTCGTCGCGATGTTCCGCGATGGTCTTCGTGTTCTAACCGAACATAGTATGATTCCGCTAGTCAGCTAACGCCCCAACAGCTTGAGGTCGAGCGAGTTACATTTGCGCTTTTTGAACTTCAACTTCTTGAGAGAAATGCCAGGGGATTGAGCTCTTTCGATATCGACCTGCAGCACGGCCATCAGGTTCTGACTGAAAAGATGCCCTGGGTGGCATATTCGGCGCAGATACTCAAACTACATGCAAAATATGATCTCCGATCGGGCGCTCGTGGGTTTTCGAATCTTCAGCAGATTGCGGTGAATTACTTCAAATCGAACCCGAGTTCGTTGAATGATCTAGTGCCGTTTTGTCATGATGAAGTCCTACGTTTCCGATCTGATTTCGGAATCGCGCCCTAGGGATACTCTTGTGCCGAACGTTCCGAATATGGAACCGTTGACTGAAAGCGATCTTCTATTATTGTGAGAGGCCATGTCGCACAGGTGTGCGCAGAAAGAGGCCTTCGATGAAGTTTTATTCGCTCGCGGCTATTGTCGTTACAGTTTTGACTTTCGGTTCAATGGCGAAAGCCGAAGAGGTCTTTCGCATTGAGGTCGGTCGCGACTACAACAATTACTCACAGCGAGATTTGCAGCGTCGAGTTTGGGAACTTGAGCGAGCTGTTCAGCAGCTACAGGCGCGCGTGTTTCAACTCGAGTATTCGCGCGTCGCGGCACCAGCGCCAAAGCCCGTCGATACATGGATTTGTAAAGTGAACGCCATGGGGGTGACCTACAGCGGAACTGGAGCTACGAAAGCTGTTGCTGAGCAAGCGGCGATCGAAGACTGCAAGGCGAAAGCGGAGGACTTTTTCTGTAAAGATGCGAAGTGTTCGCAGTAGATTCGAGATCAAGAATGTAAAGGGAGATCGAGGGCCAGTGCGGTGGCTCGTAGCAACTCATTTTCCTCGATCCCAGTATTTTGTATCGATTGCACGAGGTCTTCGAGAGTTGAAATGAGGTTTCTGCGAAGATCGAGAGGGCATGTGCGAAGGCGTTGCAGGCTCGAGACAAGGCGCTGGCCATTGACGCCGATGGCTTCGATTAATGTCGGATCGGTTGTTAGGCCTGAGCGGCGACAGGCTGCGGCAGCGAGGGCGAAGCGAGAGTTGGGATCCTGATCCAGATGCGCGATCGCAGAGATCAAGACGGATATTGAAAAACGAAGCTCTGTTGTACTCAGTCGCGGGGACCTTTCAAGCTGTGGGGCCATCGCGCGTTGGACAACAATCAGCGCTGCTGCCTCAAATAGCGAAATGCGGCCGTTTGCCATCACGAGCCGTTGCGCGAGTTGCATAAACTGAATGCGCTCAGGATGCGAGAGCAGGCGAAGCGATGGCATTGCGAGTTCAAGCAGTGTGAAACGAAGTGCTTTGGCATTTGCTTCGCCTAGTAGAAGTAAGGTCGCCGTGGTGTCGGCGACACGTGTGGAGAACTCGGTGGATGGGGCATAGGACGCGAGTTCGCGTTCGACATTCTCACGTTCTTCTCCGGCTTCAATCGACAAGATCGCGGCAACTAGAATTGGAGCGCCGTTGCTGGAGCGGGCCATGTTGATCAGTCGTTGGGGCGGTGTGACGGCTGTGCGCGGTTTTGGATTTTGTAGAGGGCTTGGTTCTACGCTAGCCGCCATTGTGGCGACTGTCGCTGTGAGTGAGGCGATAGTGTCAATAGCCTGCGACGAATTGTCGAGCTGCGATGGTGAGACCGGTTTTGAATTTTTCTCTCCCCGGGTTTTGACGTAGTCGCGAATGAGATCAGGCGAGATGCGTTTGATGCGTTCGATGATGGGTGGATGTGTTGAGAAATTATAAAAGTGTTCACTTAATGCTGGCGCGAAGAAAAAGTGACTCGCCTCTTTGCCGACCGGGGAGAGGATAATCGACTCATAGGTGCTGCGCAGAATTTTTGTCAGCGCTCCACCAATGCCGCCGGGATTTCTTGTGTACTGAATCGCTGTTGCATCGGCGAGGTACTCACGTTGTCTCGAAATAGCAGCCTTCACGATGCCGGCCATCAGCGTACCAAAAAAGCCAATGATGATGAGTGCAATACCGACGAGGAAAAAGCCTCCGGCCGTTTCGCGGTCCTGTTTTGAGCGGGACCGGCTCGAGCCGCGAGAGACATCGATTAAGAAGCGACCAATCGAGGTGAATGTTGTGAGACCGGCGACCCAGCCGAGGAGATCCATGTTGAGCTTCATGTCGCCATTAAAGATATGTGAGAACTCATGAGCGACCACACCTTGCAGTTCGTCTCGCGTGAGTTCGATGAGAGCACCTTTTGAAACAGCGATAACGGCGTCACTGGGACTCAGTCCTGCGGCGAAGGCATTGATTCCAGGTTCGCGATCGAGAACATAGACCGGAGGAACTGCAATGCCGGCTGCGATCGACATTTCTTCGACGATATTGAGCAGGCGGCGTTCGTTGAGATCGTTGGAGTTTGGAAGCAAGACGCGACCGCCCATCATGTGGGCGAGTGTTTGGCCACCGCGCTTGAGTTGTCGGCGTTTAATCAGCGCTCCGATTAAGACGACGCCGCCGGCGAGAGCGCCGCCGACGGCATCAACTGCCGAAGGAAATGGCATTGCGAGTTTTAGCTCTAGCTCGACGACAAGGTGAATGAAGGCCATTGTCGCGACGATCGTGATCGCAACGACCGTAAAGAAGACCACCAGCAGCTTTCTCGTCTGTGCTCTCGCTTGGTCCTGCTGTTGGTAGAAGGTCTGCCGAAGAGTTTGGCTCATTGCGCCGCGTGCTCAGTGTTAAAACTGAACTTTGACAGCCTGTCGCTCGCCGGGAGATTCGACTTCAAAAAGCTGAGCAGGTTGAAATCCCGTAAGACCTGCGATACTGGAAGCCGGAAAGAGTTCACGCGAAGTGTTGTAGGCGGTAACCGAATCATTGAAGGCCTGTCTTGCAAATGAAACCTTGTTCTCTGTTGAAGTGAGTTCTTCCATCAACTGATTCATTGTCGTGTTGGCTTTGAGTTCTGGATACGACTCCATTGTCACGGATAGGCCTCGAAGCAGACCGCCGAGCGAGCCTTCGGCCTGCATCAGATTCTTAAAGGCGTTGGGATCATTGGGATTTGCGGATAAGGCCTTCATCGCCGCTAG
>JAEUWE010000412.1 GCA_016791465.1 Pseudobdellovibrionaceae bacterium | reverse complement strand
CGTTTCATCATAAGGTGCTCCGGGAGTCGGGTTTGATTCGATCCGAGAAGGTCGGTGTTGAGGTCATCAACACCCTTCGCATTAAAGAACTCAATAAACGGTTCCCAGGCCTGATCGATTCGATCATCAAGTTTCATAAAGCGGGAAAATAGCTGTCTGCCGCGGCTTCTCGGTTGACCCGCATGCAATCATCCACTATTCGTCATTTGATCAATTCACTCACGGGAGGTCTGTATGGAAAAAACTCAGTCTACTTTCGCAGCACTTCCCGCTTATCTGTAAGCTATCTCGTTTAGGTTTATATTTACCTCTCGATATCTCCGGAAAGCTGAAGGCTGCCCTTCATCTTATTTTTCATTGGCTCAATTCGATTGAGCCCTAACGGAGATTTATGCACGCCAGGAAATTTATATTTCCTCATGCTTCGGGTGAAGCGTGGGGAGTCGTGTCCACAGAGCGTTTGTGGGCCGATATATTTGCGATTAAGTATAACAGACCAGAAAGACACCTTCCAGCATCTGTGTGGATGAGCCTCTTCCAACAAGCCTTTGATGCCGCACGGGATTTCGAAGCCAAAAGCATCGTCTGTCGCATCAGGAGCGACTACGAAGTCGCGAAGTTTGGCGAGATTCTAAAGTCCATCGGATTCTCAAAGAAGTCCGTGAGGATCGAATACAGGGCAGAGATCGAGCGCCTTCCACTAGACAATGACTCGCCCATGCGTTGGCATTCGATGCGCGACCTTGGCTGGTCTGTGGACAACCTTGTGTCCTTCACCGAGAAGGTGCTTGAGGATGCGCACGATACTGATCCCGACGAAAAGATCGAGGACACCATTCAGGATTGGCTGCGACACGACGAGCTCACTAACGGTCCAGACTGTATTCACATCGGCTTTATCGACGACTCGGCCACATCGAGACCGGTCGCACTCGTCATCGCACAGGTCGCAAATGCAACTGGATGGTCTCGTCTCTCCTACATGGGATTAGTAAAACAGTACCGAAAGAAAGGTCTCGGGCGTTGGGTTCATCTTCATGGTTTCAGCATGATGAAGGAACAGGGCGGAATTCACTATCACGGCGGTACCACTGCGAAAAACGAACCAATGCGAAAACTGTTTATCCAACACGGATGCGAGTTCGTCTGGGAGATGGAGGAATGGGAATTCTCGTTTCGCGGGTGCATACGATGAAGCGTCTTGAAGTTCGAACGCGTCGCTTGATTTTGCGGCCGCTGATGCCCAGTGATTACACCGCGTGGAGCGACGCCTACACTGCGGGTTTGCCGCAACAGAACAAGTGGGACCGCGATCCCTATGATCCAAAGAAGTGGAACAGGAAATGGTTCAACACGATGAGACATGAGCACGAGCGTCTAGCTCAAGCGGACGACTACTATCGATACTATGTTTTTGAGAAGAGATCAGGAGCCTTAATTGGACAAATTGATTTTAATATCTTTGTTCGCGACACCCATCAGTTTGCGAACTTTGGATATCAGATCTTCAACCGATATTGGGGACGCGGATACGGCCGCGAGGCTGCCAAGGCCGGACTCAAGATCGGGTTTCGACAATTGAAGCTCAATCGTCTCGAAGCCGCGATTAACTTGGACAATCGGAAATCGATCCGACTGGCGAAGCTGATCGGCATGAGACGAGAAGGCATTAAGAAGCGGTACTGGTTTGAATTTGGTCAGTGGATCGATCACCTGATCTATGTCGCCAACCCCGAGGATATCGGACTGAAGGCGCGAGCCCCGCAGTGTTAACTGCGAGGGCACGCTCTATAGATTCAGCTCCTCACTGACTCTGCAGTTCTTTAGAAAAACCTCATCGTGAGAGATCACGATGAGGGCGCCGCGGAACTGACGGACGAGGTTTTCGAGGAACTCGATGTTGGTGAGATCCAAATTGTTCGTAGGTTCGTCGAGAACCAAGAGCTCCGGTTTTTCTTGCGACAAAAGTCCGCGCGCCAAAGTGGCCCGAAGGCGCTCGCCTCCGCTTAGCTCTGCGACTTTTTGAAAGACCAAGTCTTTCGTAAAAAGAAAGCGGGCGAGGCCATTTCGAATCTCGGTCTCGGTTAAATGTGTCGCATCTCTCATGTTTTCAAGAACAGATTGAGTGTCATCAAGAACGGAGCAGCGCTGATCGATGTAGAGCGTTTTTAAACCACCCATTCGGATCTCGCCGCGCGCCGGAAGCTCCTCTCCCATAATCGCACGCAGGAGCGTCGACTTTCCACAGCCATTCGGGCCCCTTAGCGCGAGTCGAATGCTTCCCCGCCAGTTGAAGTTGAGATCCTCACGGTAAACCCAGTTCTTAAACTTCACATTGAAACCTCGGGCCTCGGCCACAAGTTTCTGCTTTGGAAGGTCGCTTCCCAATAGGTCGGCGTACATCACGGGATCGAGTTTAAGTTCCGAGTAAGCTGCATGTGCTTCGCTTACAGCTTCGTTTTTCCGTGCAAGCGTTTCAGCATCAATCCGACCCGATGTCTCCTGCGCTTGTCGCTTACGAGCACCAAGCAAAATCTTCGGCATCCCTCCTCGTGCGGCAACTGCGGTTCCTTGTCGGTTTCGCTTTTCTTGTCGTGTTCTCTGCGCTTCTCGAAGCGCAGAGATTTCATCCCGCTCACGCTTTGCGACATTCAACGCATGGCCAAGCCTCTCGCGCTCAGCAGCCTTTGCACTCTCATACGCGGTCCAGCCACCACCAAACTTCATCAGACCACGATTCGACAGCTCAAGCACCTCGTCGCAGAGCTCAAGACATTCTCGGTCATGCGAGATCAAAAGCGCACCACCGGCGCGCTCACGGAGAAAATGTAAGACCGCATCTCTTCCCTCGCGATCAAGATCATTCGTCGGCTCATCAAGGATCAGGAATCGATCACTCAGAGTTCGTGCCAAGCGCACTCGCATCCACTCTCCACCGCTCAGCGCCGTGCACAAAAGCTCGCGGTCAATTCCTCGCAGAAGTCGCTCACTGAGAGACGAATTGGAGAATGAGGGACCCAAGTGCGTATTGACGGTGATGGTCTGTGGGACCTCGCGCTGTGAAAAAAACGCAACCGGGCCCTCGCTTCGAATTGCACCCCGCGTAGGCTCAAGATCACCCGCAAGAAGCTTCGCGAGCGTTGTTTTGCCGGCACCATTTGGACCAACGAGTGCAGT
>JAEUWE010000395.1 GCA_016791465.1 Pseudobdellovibrionaceae bacterium | reverse complement strand
CCGATTTAGACACGACTCTTGAAGCCCTGCGCGCCGGAGTCTTGGACGTCATTGAAAAGCCATTTTCAAGAGAAAAGATGATTGCGACGCTGAAGCATGCTCTGCATCTGGGGTCGAGTGTACGGCGCATTCACGCTGAGCTTGAAAAGATTTTTGAAAAGCGAGAGCTTGCGGCTGAACACTCAGATGTTCTGCGACACCTGTCGATGTATCTTGCGGGCCAGGAGCTCGCTCGTATGCGGGAAGCGTCTCAACAGGATGACTCTCGCGAGACCAAACGCGCGGCTTAAGTTCGGTCTCGATGAGCCGCCGGAACGGCTGGCTTCTCAGTTAAGAATTGAAAATGTCGAGATTTGCGTTTGAAATAATGCAGATGCGTCGACGTTCTATTTGGCTTCGATTTCGAGTGCGATTTTTCCGTTGGCTGGCGAGCGAGCTGCCGTGGATGGTTGGCTTTGTTGTCATTCTCGTGGGTTGGCAGTGGCTTGCCGGTGGGCGTGATGTTCCTGGCCCTAGTCGGGTGTGGAGCGCCCTTTCTGATGGTCTAAACTCGGGTGAGTTGCTCGAGGGTGCTTGGGTGAGTCTCAGGCGTGTGGGAGTTGGGTACTCGTTTGGGACGATCTTCGGAGCCGGTGTCGCGCTATTGGCGCTGCGTTTTGATTGGATTCGCCGAATGAGTTTTCCGTTCATTGATTTTGGGCGGACGATTTCGCCGCTGGCGTTGGCACCGCTTCTGGTGATTTGGTTTGAGAAGGGCAATGCTCCGCCGGTTGTGCTGATTGCATTCAGTGTTTTTTTTCCAACGGTACTGAACTGGCACTCGGCGCTTTCTGCCGTGCCAGAGGTCTATCATCGAGTTGCGCGCGAGCTTGAGCTTTCGTTTGTAGAGCGTTGGCGTCAGGTGATTCTGCCGGCGATCGCACCGGCGGTTTTAACAGCGACGCGAATTCATTTCGGATTGGCATGGATTGTCGTCATCGCAATTGAGATGTTTTCGCAAGACGACGGTTTAGGTTCGATGATCGTTAAAACCCAGCGCGAGATGCAGGTCGATCGTCTTTTTGCGACCGTACTTTCGATCGCCTTGATCGGCGCTGTCGTCGATCTGATTTTGCGAAAGTGGCAACGTTATCCACGAGTGAGCTGGGGCTATGGAAGCTGATCAAGCAAGTTTAGCAGTTGCGGCGTCAAAGGTCGCATTTGCCTATGATGAGAAGACGATTTTTCGTGATTTTTCACTGCAGATTCCCGAGGGAAGCCGAGTGGCGATTGTCGGCCCGTCGGGTTGTGGCAAGAGCACGTTTCTCGCGATGCTGGGTGGGCATCTTATTCCGACTGCAGGAGATCTTGTCGTTCGTGGTCGGCCGCGCACAGTTCATCAGCGAGATGGGATTTTTCCGTGGTACACGGTGCGAGAGAATCTCGCCATTGCGATGGGGGCCGAAATTCACGATGGGGCGCGATCGCGTTCGGATCGTCTGGTTGAAGAAAAGTTGATGCAGTGGGGGCTCCTTGACTACTCGCCGCTTTATCCTGCGGCTCTTTCGGAAGGCATGCGGCGTGAGGTCGAAATGGCCTGCGCGCTTTCGGGACGTTCCTCGTTACTTTTGCTCGATGAGCCATTTGCTGTTTTGGATGCCTTGAGTCGTCAGGAGTTACAGCGTGAATTGATTCGTACGCTCGACGCCGACCGCAAGCAGGCCGATGTTGTGCGGACCGTGGTGCTGGTGACGCACGACGTATTTGAAGCCGTGGCGCTCTGTGAGCGTGTGATTGTGATGGGCGGACGGCCTGCGCGTATTGTTGCGGATATCGCTGTGAAGTCGTCATCGGTCGGGGATCGAATGGAGTCTGTGCAAGAGGTCTATCGTCACCTTGGGCTTGAGAACACGCCACATCCGATTTTTGATCGCGATATGACTTGAAATAAAAATGCCGAACCCATTTCTGGGCTCGGCATTTTGGCGTTCTGTAGGCTGGCGATTTACTTCGCCGCTTTTGGCGCCTCAGCTTTGGCAGGTGCCGCAGCATCTGCTTCGGCATCGATTAAAATTTCAACGTCTTCACCGACGGCAACGCCACCAGCTTCGAGGGCTTTGTTCCATGTCAGGCCCCAGTCTTTGCGATTGATCTTACCTTTGAGCTCGAAGCCAACTTTTGGCTGACCGTTAAACGGATTCAGAGTTTCGCCAAGGAATGTTCCTGTCAGAGTCACGGGCTTGGTGATGCCTTTAATTGTCAGATCACCTTTTACGGTCACTGACTTCTTCGGATTTGCCGCAAACTCTTTGGCGACGAACGTCATCTTAGGGTGCTTTTCAACTTCAAAGAAGTCTGCTTTGCGAA
>JAEUWE010000368.1 GCA_016791465.1 Pseudobdellovibrionaceae bacterium | reverse complement strand
AGCTCGTGACATTTCTTTTGAAGCTCGGCTTGAACCAAATGGCGTTGAATGTAAGCTTCGGCATCAGGATAAACATGGACCGGTTCACCAGCTTGTTCCAGGGCCGAAATTCGATTCATTGCCACTCGGGCATCCGTCAGTGGCAGTGGATCTCCTTCGACGATCTCCAACATCTTGGTGGATGGATTGTGTGGCAGGTTAAAGACCAGCCCAAAGTCCTGCCCATAGCTGAGACCTACCGACAGTCGTTGACGTCGGTACGGACGCTTGAGTTCCGCCTTCGAGAATCTCTTTTTGATCCGCTCTTGCACATGCAAGATATGTTTGCAAGTCTGTACCAAGTTGGTCCGGAAATCGGGACAAGTGCAGTAAGATTGCCCGGACTCGAAGCCGCGAATCGATGTGCGATAAGTGCGACCGGACGTGTGGCTGGTCACCACATAGTCCGACCACGGTTGATTAGGAGCCTGCGAGCGCACCTGCATTTTTTCTTCTGCGGCCCGCTTTTTGCGATCCGCATGGACTCGTTGCATCAGTTCTTCGCGAGTGAGCAGTTCGAGGGGAACTTTTTCGTCGGGCGGCATCGCCAGCCCTAACGCACTTTTGCACTCGAGCAGATAGTCAATCGCCGCTCCTTGGTGAAGGCACGGATGATCACAAATACTACAAGAAACGGCAACCTTTCGCCCCCGAACCGAACTATTGGTCAACGTCACGACCGCCACACCATCTTTGACCGATGGGTCCGCGATTCGGAATCGCAACAAATCATGGCCAAGAAAGACATCGCGTTCGTGGACGATATCAGCCATCTGACCACCTTGAGCCAAGAGCGTCTTGCCATCGTCACCCAACAGCCCGCAAGCCTGCGAATACGTCAGCGAACCCAATCGCTGATGAAATGCCGAACCAGGTTTATGGGTCGCTTTGGAGTCGGGTCGGTACTTGAATTTCGGTTCCGAAGTGGCTTGACGAGCAGAAGACTGAGATTTTGAGTTGGCCGTTCGGGACGGTTTGGTTTGGGCGATCAATGCCGTTGTCGATTTTTCGTTCTGTGTCGTAGTTGCGCCGTGCTTCTTTTTGACGCGATCCGAATTCTGAGATCTACCAAGTTTGGTCGGGCTCGTTTTGTTGTTTCTCGCTTTTTCGCGGCTCAGCGGCACGTCATTCGCTTTGGGTGACCGCTCGTTTGATTTGCTGCCAATGTTCTTGCTACGGCGCATTTTGCTGCCCGCTTTATCAGCGGGATTTTTGGCTCCGGCAAATCTAGTGGCGGTTGGGCTAGACGCTTTTGATTTCGCGTTGTCGCCACTCGACAAGCGACGACTTGCCTTAGAGCTTTTATCCCGAGTCACCGCCGCCGAGTTTGCAGATTCGCGAGCTTTGTTTTTCGAGCGTTTGCCAATCGCCGTTTTTCCACGCGACTTCGGAGCTGCCTTTATCGAGACACCAGCCATAACACCTTCCTTGAATTCATCAACCTCAACAACTCCCCCCATAACC
>JAEUWE010000338.1 GCA_016791465.1 Pseudobdellovibrionaceae bacterium | reverse complement strand
GCTATTTGAGGGCGTTCCCATTTTTAAACGGTCGTCACCGGTCCAAGCGTCGGTTCCGCTTGCGGCAAAGGCTGTTCCCTCGCCGGTGCAATTTCCGTTGGAGTTTGAGTCGATACACCAGTCCATACTGTATTTACCGCTGCCATCGCCAAGGGCGAGGTTCTTTGGGGTCGATGCGCTCAGCAGCTGCGCGACTGTATAGAATTTGTTTGTGAAGATATTGGCCGTGGCTCCGTTTCCGAAAGTCCCTTTCTGATAGCCATTGACGATAAGGCTCGAGGCCCGCTGTGTGATCGTGGCTGCTTGTGAGAAACTTCCGTTCGAGTTTGCAGTGCCGTCCCATAGACGTTCTACCGAAAGCGACTTTGAAGTCCACGCATAGGAAGAATCAACGGTTCCAGATACCGAGCATTTACTGCCGTAGGTGTTTCCGCTGTCGGAGCCGATGTTTTTTGAAATCATTGAGACGGAGCCGGAAGAGATAGTCTGATTGAAGTATTCAGATTGAGTTGCGCCGTTGGCCGCAAAGCACGAGAACATCTCAAATCCGGTGATTGCACCACCAGACTTTACGATCTTCATTTTGATGCGCGGTTGGTTGCTGGCGTCGCCAGGCATGTTCTGCAGTTTGACGTAGACATACGATCCAGTTGCGATGTCGCTAGAGAAGCCACCACTTTTTTGAATGGCGCCGAGGTAGCAGGCGATTTTGTCGGGACTCATTGCTTCGCTGAGAGCATCGCGAACAAGAAGACCCGTTTCGCACATGGCGCGACTTTTTGAACTTGAGTTCCAAAGTGCAGAACTTCCCCACGACTTGAGAGCAAGACCTGTCGTCGCAAGGCTTCCGATCGAAGAACTGCTGGATCCTGACACCGGGCCGGTGGCTTTAGGGAGCGCAGAGAGTGTTCCTGTGGTTGTCGATGCTGAGCTTCCCGAGTCGCCGCCTCCGCCACATGCCGAGAGAAGAGTGAGCGCGCTAAATGCTGCCGCAAGACCGGTTTGGGTCCGTGTCGTTCGTTTCATTGTTTCCTCCGCCAACGTGAGCTCGTGTTTTGTTTATTTGTTGCCTCCTCAAGTCTGACGAGCAGCGGGCGTGCGTTACCAGCGATTCGACTCTGTTGTTCTGTAAAAGTACGGCTGGAGTGGCGAAATGAAACGAACGCACTGTTTTGATACGTTTTCGAGGTACCTTCTTCCTTTTGGCGACTCAGCGAGTCGCCAAAAGGAAGAAGGTACCTTACGTCTTATTCTGAGGCACTTGTGCCCTCAGATGTTGAACGAAAAATGCCGACAAGACCCTGTTGGGAATCGCGATTTCAACGAGGTACGTAACCGCTTGCGGAATCTAGCGTTCTTCTTTTTGTTGATGCTGTCGATGGTGCTCTCGGGCTTAACCCAGGGGCAGCATATGCTTTTCCATCTGCTTGGCGCGGGGCAACCGATTGCGAACTTCACTTCGACATCACAAACCGTCGCTGAAAGTACGGGAGTTTGGGCCGGTTGGTCGTCGGGTTTAAGTGCGTGGACGAAGCGACGGCAGATCTTGGTTGATGGTGTGGGCGGCGCGCTCACGGATTTTCCGGTGATGATTAAGCTTGATTCAACTCGCATCGACTATGCAGAGACGCAAGCAGCCGGGCAGGATCTTCGCTTTACAAACGATGCGGGTACAGCTCTTTCCTATCAGATTGAAAAGTGGGATGAAGCGGGAACCTCGATTGTTTGGGTGAAAGTTCCGACGCTTTCGGCGTATCCGACAAAGACGAGTATATGGATGTACTACGGAAATGCTGTCGCAAGTGATGCGCAGTCGTCTGCGACATGGGATGCGAATCATCGCGGTGTATGGCATTTGAGTGGAAATGGAAATGATGCGACCTCGAACGCCAATAACGGAACAGTGACTGGTGCGGTGTCTGCCGCGAGTCAGGTCGGGAATGGTCTATCGTTTTCTGCGGCGGGCGATCGTGTTCTGCTTCCCGACAATATGATCTCCAATAACTCGGTGGCGACAATTGAGGGCTGGTTTAAAACGTCAGCGACGGATGTACCGATCTTTGGTTGGAGCAGCACGGCATACCCGACCGTTCCCGGTGGTAGCTTCGTGCCAACGTTTTATGTTGGAACCGACGGAAAACTTCGCGGTGAGCAGTGGATGGGTTCAACAACGCCGATAACGACGTCGGGAACTGTGAATGATGGTGCTTGGCACCACGTGGCACTTGTCATTAATTCGACGACTCAGAGTCTTTACCTTGATGGTCAGCTTGCCGGAACTTTGGCGGGAACGGTGTCACTCTATACACCGATGAAACACTATATTGGCTTGGCCTATGGTGGCGCTTGGCCGGCGACGGCTGGGGGCTGGCGGACATTGAATGGATCTGTCGACGAGCTTCGTATATCAACCAATGCGCGCTCCGCGGACTGGATTCAAGCTTCGTATTTATCGGCTCGCGATGAGCTCACGACATTCCGTAGCGAAGAAACGCCGACTTCGGGTGCTGCGATCATCACGGTTCAGCTCAACACGTCAGCGACGACCACGATCACAATTCCCTATACGGTGAGCGGTACGGCGACAGCTGGTACGGATCATTCACGTGTGAGTGGAAATCTTGTCATTAACGGTGGAAGTTCAAGCGGAAGCCTGAACACCTATGTGCTTCGCGACAATTTAGTTGAAGGCAGTGAAACTGCCATTTTAACGCTCGGTACGCCGACAGGTGCGTCTCTTGGTCCTGATACTGTTCACACGGTGACGATCACCGATGAGGTTCTGTCTCCACCCGATGCGGTGGACGACAGCATCAACGTTACAAATTTTAGCGCGGTGACAATTCCGGTTCTTTCAAACGACACGGATGCCAATGGCGATACATTGACGATCACAGCGGTCGGCAGTCCAACATCGGGAACCGCTGTGCGTGTTGGGCAGACGATTCGCTATACACCGACACAGGATTTTCC
>JAEUWE010000325.1 GCA_016791465.1 Pseudobdellovibrionaceae bacterium | reverse complement strand
GCTATTTTAATCGCGCGGCGCGACTCTTCAATCCAATCGTCGGCACGAACTTCAAAGCCACGCTCTGTCTGTCCCCAGTGCCCGGGCAAACTGACATGAATAACAAAATATCCACGTTCATCAAGCTTGGCGGCCAGAACCCGAAACTGACTCGAATCCGAGTACAGTCCCGGAAACATCACGACAGCCACCTGGCTTCGCACAGTTCGCGCACTCGCCATCGTCTTCATGCTAGGAGAAACAAAACGACCATCGACCGGGTCTGTCACCGACTCAAGCAGCGCGCGCGTTGATTCAAAGCACGTCGAGTCCTCTTCTGCGCAACGAACTTCGGGTAGGCGAACAAGGCCTGAGGCCGCCGCAAACTGAGGCAAAAAAGACGAAGTCAACAACCCGAACCATAACGCGAGGCGGAGAACATTGCCACGAAACACACGAACCTCCAGAGACAGAGACTGCATGGACCTGACTAAGTCACTTATTGAACTTTGAACAAACCTTCGCAACGAAGAGCCGCCGCTCCCTGACGAAGGGGTTCGCCGTCGATTGAAATTTTTGAAAAGTCCTGCTGCCACACATAGCGCGGCAACTCCAGGCGCCACTGCCCGTCGACTATTCCAACCTTCAACTTTTCAAGTTGAGTCATGGTGTGCGTCGTCGAATCAACGTCAACGCGAACAGCTTTGCCTTGGCGAGAAGCTTTCAAAACCTTCATCACATCTAAGAAAAATTCAGCGTCTTTTTTGGGAAGCCCTGAAGACTCACCTTGAGCCGCCGCTTGCAGTATCGTCTTGAGTGGCACGCCGTCAATACGGACGCGATTCATATCTGTTTGCCAAACATACGTCGGCAGCTCGAAGGCCCACTGTCGGCCCTGAAGGCCGATCGTGAGCTCTTTGAGCTTAATGATGCGGAAATCCTGACCTTGACCATCTTGAACAATGATCGTTCTGCCCATTTGTGCAGCTCTGAACAAGACCACAACCGCTGATGCGAAGTCGGACTCGGCCGATGCCAGCGCAGAACCCGCTGACCCCACGACCGCCAAAATTGAAATCATTAGCCCGACCCAAAACCGCTTCATAGACAGCCTCCAACCCGTTTCGGGATGCAGTGCCTATGCCGCCTCTGCGCCGTCACTATACCGCCATACAGCGGCAATGAGCACCGACCAGCCATCCAGGATTGCCAAATTGCGGCCAAAGCGCCGCGCTCAGGCACCTAGTCAGCGCCAGCCGGCTCCTCATCGTGATGCTCTTCCGCCGCGTCAGCCGATACGAAGCCGTACTCGCGCTCTTTGCGATAGAGCGTGCGTCGATTGATCCCAAGGATCTGCGCCGCCTTCTCTTTCTTGCCGCCAGTTTTTTCAAGAACGAATTTCATGTAGCGGCGCTCGAGGTCCTCGATTGTCGGCAGCGTACCGCCAGTCAACTCGCCTTCAAGAAAGCTCTCGCCATCACTCTTGCTTCCCACGGGAAGATCAGAAATTCCGATTTCGGTTCCGCGCGCCAACACCACGGCTCGCTCGATCACGTTCTCAAGTTCACGCACGTTACCTTCCCATGGAAGGCTCATCAGTGAGGCCATCGCATCAGAGGAGACACCTTTCACTTTGGAGTGATTCATGCGGGCGTACTTATGCAGGAAGTGCTCGGTCAAAAGTGGAATATCCTCGCGACGCAGTCGAAGCGGTGGAATCACAATCGGAATGACCGCAAGACGGTAGTAAAGATCTTCACGGAAACTGCCGTTCTTAATCGCACGCTTCAGATCTTTGTGGCTGGCCGCAATGATGCGAACATCGATATCGCGATCTTGGTTCTCGCCGACTGCTCGAATCTTGCGCTCTTGAAGAACCCGCAAGAGTTTTGCTTGAAGCGCCAAGTCCATGTCGCCGATCTCGTCGAGAAAAATCGTTCCACCGTCAGCCTCTTCAAAAAGTCCGCGTTTGCGTACGATCGCTCCGGTAAACGCGCCCTTGGCGTGACCAAAAAGCTCGCTTTCAAGCAAAGTATCGGGAATCGCCGTACAGTTGATCGCAACAAACTTCTTTCCGCGCCGATTCCCCTGCTCATGAATCGCGCGAGCCACACGCTCTTTTCCTGTACCGCTTTCGCCAGTGATCAGAACCGATGCATTCGCATCGGCCACCCGTTGAATCAGGTCAAAAACCTCGCGCATTCCAGGCGACTTCCCAATGATGTTGGCAAAGCTCGTCTGAGCACGAGCCACGACCTGAAGACGCTGGTTCTCACGCTTCAAATGCCGATAAGCGGCAGCCCGATCAACCGTGACGGCAAATTCTGCGAGCTTAAAAGGTTTCGTGGTGTAGTCGTATGCGCCCTTGCGAATCGCCTCAATCGCGGTTTCGATCGAACCAAATGCCGTGATCAAAATGATCGGCACTTCACTACCCGTCGCCTTGAGACGTTCAATGAACTCAATACCGGTCATATCGGGCATATTGAGATCAGAGACGATGACGTCGAGCCTCATACACACGTCGCCGGTCTGGGCATCGGCAAAGTCTCCGCGACCAATTCGAGTCAACGCATCGACGGCGCTTTGCGACTCGATGACCTCAAAGCCTTTCGTCTTGAGGAAGTCGGCGACCATTGAGCGCATTTCATTGTCATCGTCGACAACAAGAGCTTTTCGAGAAAGTACCGTCTGTGCATCTCCAGAACTCAACATGCAACTCCCTTAACGTGGATCATCGACGCTGGCGATATCAGTGGACGCATTCACTCGCCACCGACCTCAACACGATAGAATATAAACCCGAGGCAAGATTCAACTGCTATGCCATATTTGTTTAAACACGGGAAACTGCTGTCGTCGGGCCTGAGGACGATTCACTCTGATACGCGAGACAATTCGACTCCAAACCAACTTCGTGCGCTCGGGCAATTCCGTCCCATTTGCTCAGGCATGTCAGTTCTAATGCCAACCAGTTTACTATTACAGCTTGAACGACCAGAGTTTGTGCAAAACCGCCACGGCATAACGGTTGCTCTGACCCGTAAATTGACTTTAATTAAGAGTGCTTTCTTGCCATTAAACGACGGGGCCGAACGACGCAACGTGTTTACGGGCAATCGTGTTTTTTGAGAAGACGCGAAGCCGAAGTGACGACACCGAAAGGACCCGCAGCAGTGAACGAACTCTCTCTCGCCACCACGTTGCAAGCGTGCCGCCACTGCGGTCAAGAGAGCACCGATGAGTTCTGCTGTGCCGGCTGTAAAACTGTATTTGCCCTTCTTCACGAGAAAGGCCTTGGCTCCTTCTACGACAAAAAACAAGACGAACGGCTGCTCCCGGTCGACTCCGAATGGCTCGCTCGCGATTGGTCGCGCATCGTCGTTGATGAAAATGTGGAGATGCTGCGCTTCCATGTCGACGGCCTGTCGTGCTCGGCTTGCGTCTGGATTCTTGAGCGGCTCGAGCAGGTGTCGCCGTTGATCGAATGGTCGCGACTGGACATGAGTCGATCGGTCTTGATCGTGAAACGCAAAACTGGCGCCCCCTTTGCGGCTGTCGCTAAAGCTGTCAGCGAACTTGGATTTAAGATCGAACTTCTCGAATCCGAGTCCGATCAAGAAAGCCGCCTTCGCAATGAGAACCGGCGCGAACTGATTCGAGTCGGCGTCGTCGGCGCTTTGACCGGTAATATTATGATCTTTTCCGTCTCGATGTACGGGGGAGCAACCGGAGACTTTGCGACAGGCTTCAAGATTCTCATGGGACTTTTGAGCTTACCTGTCGTCACCTGGGGCGCCGCTCCCCTTTACCGAAATACCTGGACCGCTCTTAAAAACCGCCAAATTTCCCTCGATTTCCCGATTGCACTGGCTGTTCTTTCGGGAGCCATCGCAGGTTGGATTGGGATCTTTTCCGGCCTCGACACCCTCTTTTTTGATTCGGTTTCAATGCTCGTGCTTCTTCTGCAGGGGTCACGTACGGCACTTCGCTTTTTGCGTCAGAAACTCGATCCTGCCGAAGATCGTCTACCGCTCTGGATGCACGAGTCGGTTCAAAGCCCTGACGGCAAAGTCCTTTCACCTGCTGATCTCACCGCAGGCCGGCACTTTCGCGCTCTGAAATTCAACCGACTCCCCGTCGACGCCCGAGTCATGTCGCGAGAGATCGAGTGGGATTTCTCGGTTCTCAACGGTGAATCTCGCCCAGTCATTCTGCCACTTGGCTCAGAAATTCCGGCTGGCGCTAGGCTGCTTTCAGAATCAGCGGAGCTTGAAACTCTGCGTGCTGCGAGCGAATCGCGAATCGCAAAACTCGTCCGCGACTGGCGAGAAGGCCCACGCACTCGTCCGTCGATGACAGCGCTCGCCGATCGGGTCGGTCAGGTCTTCACAATCGTCGTGTTGGCGGTCGCCGCTTTTGTCATCGCTTTTGTCGATGATGGTTGGATGCGCGCACTGACTCTGCTTGTCGTCTCCTGCCCGTGTGTTTTTGGGATCGCGATTCCGTTTGCAGAGGCCATGGCCATGAAGAGGGCCCAAGAG
>JAEUWE010000323.1 GCA_016791465.1 Pseudobdellovibrionaceae bacterium | reverse complement strand
TGGGCGTGCAAGAGATGGATAAGGAGCATCAAGTTTTGATCGCCAAAATGAATGCGCTCCACAGTGGATACGAGCAGAAGCTGCCGGCTTCGAAGCTACAGGCACTGCTGGCTGATCTTGCTCAATACACGGTAAAGCATTTTGCCGATGAGGAAGCGCATATGGAGAAGATAAAGTTTTCTGGTCTGGCTGCTCATAAAGTGATCCATCAGCGGCTTCTTGCCCAGGTCAATGATTACTCTGTGGAGTTTCAAAAGACCAATACTGTGAATCCTGCGCTTTTTAACTTCTTAAAAGTTTGGCTTTCTGGTCACATTCGCGGCATTGATATGCGGTACGCCGAACATGGTCGAACAAAGAAGACGGCGTAGTTTCACTGCTGAATCTGACAAGATCTGAAATGGTGCCGAAGTGCGACCGGTGGGCTTGGCCTACCGATTGCTCAATACACGTGGGCGTAGCGTTTTGTAACCACACACACGTTGTATTGGGGGAATTATGAAAAAGAGCATTGTTCGGGTTGGAATGTTGAGCGCTTTGGCACTGAGCTCGATGGGGCTGACCGCTTGTACCGACGAGCAAATTGCGTTGGGTGCAGGTCTTGTGATTGGTGCAGCTGTCGCGGGAGCCGGTGATGATGGCGGACATGACCATGGTGACTATCATCGTCCACCGCCGCATCGCGGTGGCCATCGAGGCGGCCGTCGCGGCGGTCGCTGGTCGCAAGAAGTCACTGCAGTGGCGCCTGCATTGCTCGTCTCAAACGACGTTCTCTCTGCATCAAATCACTTTCAGATTTCACCAGCTGCAGCCGATCAAGTTTTGACTGCTCTCGTTGCGGCACAGAACAAAGACTTCGCGAAGCTCTCGGAAATTGGTCTTCAGCGTGAAGATATTCTCGCGATAGGTCGCGGCGAGAATCCGTCAGCGTCGGCAATTGTAAGCTTGAGCGAAAATCTTGGCCTTGAGATGGGTGAAGCTCACGGAGTGATTCAGCAAATGAAAGTCGATATCGAGAACGGAACAAAATAGTAGTCTCGACGTTAAGACGATCAATGAAAAAGGCGAGGGCCGACCCTCGCCTTTTTTTGTCAATTGATCGGAATCTGTCGAGAGTGGGTACCTTCAGATTTTGGAACCGTGACAGTGAGCACGCCATTCTCAAACTTTGCCTCGACTTTCTTTTCGTCGATGGGACTTGGGAGAGTGAAGCGTCGTGCATACGCACCGTAATGGACCTCAGAGAGATACCGGCGCTCAGACTCGGCTTTCTTCTCCTCTTTTCGCTCAGCTCGCACTGTGAGCTGATCGCCAACTGCATCAACTTTTACCTGATCTTTCGTTACCCCAGGCAGATCAAACTTCAAAGTATACTGAGCTTCATTTTCAGTAATTTCACACGACGGACTAAATGAGAAATCCGGAGTTCCATTGGTCATCTTGAGATCCATGATCTCTTTATATAGCCGGTCCATTGACGCTTGGAGATGTGGGAATTCGCGAAAAGGAAGCATACGATTGCTATCGAATAGACGCGCAAGAGCATTGTCCATAAACATCCTCCTTGTGGATTTTATATAATTGGCACTCTTGACGGCGAAAGGGATTGCATTGCTGATGCCATGATTTACGCGGCAGAGAGAGGCAGTCAAATTTGAGTTAAACTCATGTTGTTTCGAAATCTTGGCGCGCAATGCCGTAATTCATTTAAGTAACTATTAATGAGACATAATGCCAATGCATGGGACAAAACGATCGCCCACTATTGAGTTTGACGTGCGTCATAGCAGATGAGTTCGCATTGATGATCATTTGCGATGGCGTGAACGTTGCTGGCTTGGTTGGTATCGCTTAAGTGCCGGATTGCTGAATTTGAGTTTGATCTAAAAGAGGGGAGTCGTCCAGTCGTCGTTAAAGGGGGTTTGTTATGACACCGCACGAGTCATTGATTATTTGGGCAGTTGATCCAACTCAAGATCCGAGTGACGCGCGACGAATTGTACAAGAGCTAAAAACCTGGGCCGAGCGCTTAGGCTGTCAGGTGCAACCGGTCTCGATGCTTTCGAGGGCCGATATTGAGCGCTCCGATGGGTTGGCATTCACTTGGAAGCGAAATCTTGAGCAGATGGTCCGAGAAGCTCTCGCGCGGATCGTGAAAGTCACGCATACAGAACGCTTTCTCTCGCCGATTTTACTAGAGGTCTCGGCCGAAACACATCGCGAGATGGCCTTTGAAATGGCGAAGTATGCTGAGGAGAGAATGGCGCAGCTCATTTTTGTCAACACGCTTGCAAAACGGACGTGGAATCCATTTCGGTTAGGGGGCTTTGCGGAAACGCTGGTTGCGATTTCTTCGGTTCCCGTTCTTGTCATGAATCCGGCTGCGCAGCCCACGACTCAGATCTCGTCGATCTTGTTCCCGACAAACTTCAGTCGCAGCTCGCGCAAAGCACTCTCATTGCTCAAGCCATGGGCTCGTGCATTTGGAGCAAACGTTATTCTCTATAACCAGGTCGAGATTCCGGATGTGTATCCCGCAGGGTTTGACGGGCTTTGGCCCGCACACGCGTACAGCATCGATCCAGTACGTCGAGAGACCGAACAAGTTCGACGGCGTAGAGCGACACGTTGGGCGGATGTTCTGACTCGAGATGGTGTGAACACCACGGTTTTGATTGATTGGCAGCGAAAGTATCTCGGAGCCGAGATCATCGACGCGGCAAAGGCCCGTGCCGTCGACCTTATTGCACTTTCAGGCTGGAGTCGGCCACTTGCTCAGTCCCTTCTCGGAAGCGCGGTACGAGACGTGATCTTACAGGCCGAATGCCCGGTTCTTGTCTTTCACCGACCTGATCAAATTGAAAAACTTCAACACCGAATCGAGGTGCAGCATGGCAAATCGAGTCACCTATCACCATGACGCCACAAGGCAGAGCAATCATGTTTCTGTCTTTGGGCGCACGTTGCAGAAGTCGGAGCTTTGGATTTCTGAGATTCATCGCGAATTGCACTGGGTTGATACGGATACTGTCTATCGACTGTTGCGTGCAGTTCTGCACACCGTTCGCGATCAGATGAGTGCCGATGAGGCGGCACACTACGCCGCACGACTGCCGCTTCTTTTGCGCGGAACATTTTATGAGTGTTGGAACCCAAGTGGCCGGCACCACCGACTTTCTGATCGGGAGTTTGTAAACGCTGTAGCAGCAAAGATGCAATCGAGCGGAGGTTTAAACTTTGATCTTGAGAGAGGAGTGATGGTGGCGCGTAACGTTGTTGCGCTCCACATGGCCCATCACGAGCGTTCACCTCCAGATGAGTTTGTCGGCGAAAGAGCGGCCGCGACGAATCTGCCGTTTGATCTCGCTTTGGTTTGTGGCTGCTAACGGAGATGGGGATAAAGCGAACGTTCCGTTGTTGGCGGTTAAGCGCGCAAATCGCTTCAGAGTGGTCGCCAAGGTTTTTCACGCGGGCGCACGGATTGCTCTAACGCTTTTCTGACGAGGCCTCTTTTTAGGGGCCTTCGAAGAGATTCTCGCAACAACGATGAGATAGAGGAGTACTTATGAAAAAGAATATTGTTCGATTCGGTTTAGCTGGTGTTTTGGCTGTCGGTTCGATGGGAACACTGGGTTGCTCTGATGAAACGCTCGCGCTCGGTGCAGGTGTTGTGCTGGGTTCGGTCGTTGCGGGCAGTGCCTCTCGCGATCGAACTCCGCGTCATCATCATCACCCGGGCCGTCGCGGTGGTCGCTACGCAATGGAGCTGTCAGTTGATTCGTTGGAGGCCCAGGCGGCATCAGAGCATTTTCAAATTTCGCCTGCCGCGGGAGGCAAGATTGTGTCGGCGCTGAAAGCGGCCCGGGATGGAGATTTCTCTCAGATGATTCAACTCGGACTGACGCGAGATGATGTGAGAACTCTTGCTCTTGGCGAAAACCCTTCGGTTTCGACACTTCGTCGATTGAGTGAAAACCTCGATCTTGAATTGAGTGAAGTGCATGGCGTAATTCAACAAGTAAAACTCGATCTTGTTGATGCCGGCACCTAGGTCGTCGATATGACAGAGGCTTTTGAGAGGTAAGGATGAAGAGTCTTTGCCTCTCTTAAAACTCTCCGCGAAGTCCGAGTGTTGCGTAGTGAACCCACGCAAAGTTGTAGACCTCTTTATTGTCCGCGCCGCCTTCGACAGTGCGGTAGCCAGCGAAGATTCGTCCATTTGGTCCGGCAAAAAGGTACTCGAGGAGAACTGCGGCATCGACGGCTCGCCCCTGCGGTGCCGCGAGGCCGTCGACATCGAATCGAAACAACCAGGAAGCACTGAGTGTTCGCAATACCTGAAGATTGAGGAGCGGCACAAAGCCGATGTTGGATTTGCTTTCGCGTAGAGATCCTTGAATGAGGCGAACCTCGGCATCGCGAATCTTGCCGGTGAAGCCAAGAGCCCACTCCCATTCGCCGACTTTGTCGAAGTGATAGGCGTAGGTGAGGCGATAAGAATTAAATTTATAATAGGCCTGTGTATCCACGCCGGATGCGAAGGTGGTTCCTAAGAAAAGAACGGCGCGGTCAAAACGGCCTGTGAGTTCAGTTTCAAATGGAGCGTAGAGGGCACGAAGTTCGTGTCGCTTATTCCAAATATGGCCGACGTAAATTCGATACGTGGGAAGAGGTCCTTTGCCGAAGTCGGCAATAGAAAAATCAGTTCCGGTATCGCCAGGAATACGTTGATCATTTCGGCTCTGCCAAGCGGATGCGCCTTCGACGGAAATAAAGGTCTGCGCCTGCACCTCGATGGAAACTGTGACGGTTAGCAGAAAGAAGCTTGAGATAAGAAAGAGTCGTTTCATGTTCTACTTTCAGTGGAATCAAATTGGAAGGCGATGAGCATGAGAAGTCCCAGGCAGGCGCCATTGAGAAGGTGCCAGAGAAAGTGCGTGCCCATTGGAAACGAATCGCAGACGACAAAGTCGATCGTCCGAAGCGCAAGACTCAATGTAAATACAATCGCAGCTGCCTGATAGCGCTGCGCGATTGCCAACTGGCGTCGTTTGATCGCATTGGCGATCGCGAAGAGCGCGATCAGTGGAGGCAAATACAGCAGAGATCCGTTGAGAATGCGATTCGGAATGGCGATCTGAACGAAAAGCATGCTCAGGATAACAGCCGCGAGGGCGATCCACGCTCGTCCACGAGACCATTTCAAGTAGTGGTGAAGTGAGTGATAAAGGTAGGCGCTGGTAAAAATAAAAATCGGCAAGAGATCGCCAATAAGACTGAGCGTATTGGCGTAGGTGTGAAAGAGAAAGCTACCAAGGCCCACGACGGCGACCATCGCCGACAGAAAAATGACCATTGGCGAGGCAGAGCCTCTCTTTGCTCGGCCTAGCGCCCATATTCCAACTAGCACGAAGCCGAGGTTGCTGATCGCGTTGGCCGGCTCGGCCCAGAATTCTGGCGACAGCCGCTCGCAGTAGACATCGATCGATTGAAATTCCATAATGAAGCTTTACCGCCGGTGTGAGGATTTTCAAATTGAACAGACTGAGCACCAAACCACTTCGAATCAATGTTATCGGCACCAGCGGAAGTGGCAAGTCCACTTTTGCGAGGCGTCTCGCCGCAAAATTGAACTATCCCTATATTGAGATGGACCAGGTATTTTGGGGGCCGAATTGGCATTGGCCATCCGATGACGTGTTTCTCGGTAGTCTCAAGGACCGGTTGGAGGGAGAGAGTTGGGTTCTTGACGGCAACTATACCCGAAGCATTGGCGTTAAGTGGCAGCGGGTTGAAATGGTCATCTGGCTCGACTTTTCGTTTCCGCTCACGCTTTTTCGTGCGGTGACGCGTGCTTTCGGCCGAGCTCTGACAAAAGAGGAGCTTTGGCCCGGCACGGGAAACCGCGAATCGTTTCGAAAAAGTTTTTTCAGCAAGGATTCAATCATCCTTTGGACGATCAAGACTCACGGCCCCGTTCGAAGAAAGTATGAGTCGTTTATCGCTGATCCTCAATATGCCCATATTCACTTCGTGCGCCTACGCAGTCCTCGCGAAGCCGCTCAGTTTCTAGAGAGGACCTCTCAGTCAGCGGATTGAAATGGTCGGGAGTCGTTTGCGGAACTCCGCATAGTCAAAGGGTACGGAACCGATGGCGGCGCCGCATTTGTTTTCGGCTATCAAAAGCATCAGATCCACGTGACAGCGTTCGTTCTTCTCGCACTGGCAAATCATATAGATGGCCTTTTCTCGCGAGAGAACGGTGAGTTCATTTAGAGCCGTGAGGCCGGCTTCACTCAGTGTGAACTTGTTTTGATACTGTGCCCGTTCAAAGGCCTCGCTCTGATCGCCGACCGTCTTCTTTATTTCGCGGTAGCGCGCAAAGAGTTCCTTCTCGGGTGCAAGTTCTGGCTTGTAGTCATCAATCAGCGATTTTGACAGAAAGCGTGGATAGTGCCGCATCGTCACGACGAGGTGGCCATCACGCTTTGTGACTCGGCCATTTTTGATTTCGGAGATCGAAGCGCGAAGCAGCATGGTCTGCCAAGTGTACTCCGACTAGATCTGATTTTCGATAAGGCTCAGTACAACCGTTGCCCAAAAGTTTCGCTTCTGCTTCGCTGTGATCTGCCGAGACTGATCGCGATACGAACCGATAAGCGATCGCAATTGCGCGTTGAAAGCGGGGCTTTGTATCAAAAGCCCGCCCTCGACGTCTTGAACAAAGCTTCGACGGCTGAGGTTGACCGATCC
>JAEUWE010000320.1 GCA_016791465.1 Pseudobdellovibrionaceae bacterium | reverse complement strand
CTGGCACAGACCTTCACTTCGCGTCGCTTTGATGCTGGCGATAAACTGGGATATCTGCAGGCCAATATCGAGCTCGCGCTTGAACATCCCGAACTGGGGGCCGCTCTTCGCCAATACCTTCAAACGCTAGGAAAAACCCTGTGAAGAATATGATTGCTCAAACTTTTTTCTCGATCCTTTTAACGTCGCATCTTCTGACGGGAGCCATCGCGAACGCCGCCATTCCCTCTAGCAAAACCATCGTTTCGAGGATGGCCAAGAACAATGGGCGCGGCGTCTATGTCATCGAACAAGAAGTTCAGTTTCTCAACGCCACTGAGGGCAACAATCTTATCAAAGAACGATGGATTATTCAAAATGCCGAAGTGATGCGCCTTATCGTCACTGGTGCAGGCGTTCGCTGGGATGCCCTCTATCGCGATGGACGACGCCTAGCGAGTGCGGTCGACGCATCTTCGCCTGAGACAAAAGCGTCCAACATTTCACACGAATTTCTTGAACCCTTTCTCTATATTCGTTCGAGCGCAAAGTTCTTTGACTACTTTATAAAAAACAAGATTCTCCCTCCATCTGCCGCAAAACCCACTGCACGCATTGCCAACATCAACACGTACAAACCAGTGCCCGAAGCGGCTGTACGACTTGGACGCGAGGGCGGAGCCATCGCTTGGGTCTTTGGCGAACCGACTCCTGTCGGCAGCGCCATTCAGTATCCCGGCGCCTGGATCGAGCAAGACGCCTTCTTGCTCCGCAAAATTCGTCTCCCTCAGCAAACCGAAATGACAATGAGCGGTCACGCTCCGGCAGGAGCGGGCTTCAAGCTCCCACGTGAGCGCACAATCACATGGCGGCCCTCTGACAAATCGATCGACGCCGTGTGGAGCGCAACGGTCAAAGTTTTGTCCGCGAAAAGTTTCGCCGAAGGTTCGCTCGCGCCACAGCTTCAAGGCGGATCGATCACTCCTGCTGAAGCGAAAATGGCTCACCTTCCGAACGATCCCGTCGTTAAAGACTTCTATGCGAGGTTTCGTTGAGCGGAGAGATTTGGTCGATTGCGGTTGATGCCCCACTCGGCCCCTTGCACTACCTTGTCCCCGACGGGTTTGATCGCTCTGTCGTTGGCCCCGGCCACTCGGTCCTTGTCCCACTGGGAAAGCGCAAAGTCGCTGGCCTGATGTTGCGAAAAGAGCCAAACGCCCCGGAGGGTGTGAAACTCAAAGCGGCGCTGCAACCCATTCCCGAACGACCGCCGCTGAGTGCGACTTATCTTCAATGGCTCGAATGGGTCAGTCGCTACTATGTCTACCCACTCGGACAAACCGCCGATTTGATTTTTCCGCCGCTGCCAAAAGGCGGAGGACGGAGAAAGTCAAAAAAGGGCGCCGTTGTTAAACCTTCGACTGGACAGACTGATCACTCGGTGAATCTCACCGAAACACAGCAGGCCATCGTCGAAACGATTTCGCCCGTTGGCGCTCAAGACAAACCTGAGTTTCAAACTCATCTTCTTTTCGGCGTCACCGGTTCAGGAAAAACTGAAGTCTACATGGAGCTCATCGCTCGCGTCACGGCCGCCGGCAAACAAGCACTCGTGCTCGTTCCTGAAATCGCCCTCACTCCGCAGCTGATCGAACGCTTCGCTCGCCGCTTTGGCGATGACATTGCTGTTATTCACTCGCACCTCACTCCTCGAGAGAAAACCGACAACTGGTGGGCTGCCGTGAATGGTGAAAAATCCGTCTTGATCGGAGCCCGTTCAGCTCTCTTTTGTCCGCTTCCACGCCTCGGTATCATCGTGATCGATGAGGAGCATGAATCGAGTTTCAAACAAGACGAGTCGCTCCGCTATCACGCTCGAGACTCGGCCGTCATGCTCGCGAAGCTCAATCAAATTCCGATCGTTCTTGGTTCGGCAACGCCTTCGATGGAAAGCTGGCACAATGCCACAAGCGGCCGCTACCGGCTCCATCGCCTCCCACAGCGAGCAAAGGCCACGCAGCTTCCGTCGGTTGAAGTCATCGACATGCGTGCGACGCGCGATCGCGATCGCCAACTTGGAAGCCGCGAAGACGGCCGACCGTTCTGGGCCTCGCAACAACTACTGACAGCCATCAGCGAAACCCTTGAGCGCAAAGAACAAGCCGCACTTTTTCTCAATCGCCGCGGCATTGCACAAAGCGTGGTGTGCCCTGTGTGCGGTCATTCTCCAGATTGTCCCAACTGTGCCGTCGCACTCACCTTGCACGGTCGGTCGGATTTGATTTGCCACTACTGCGACTACCACGAGTCACTGCGCGAACACTGTAGCAAGTGTCACGACGGCGAACCAAAGCCGCTCGGCCTTGGAACCGAACTCATTGAACGGGATCTCACGCGACTTTTTCCAGAGGCGCGCCTGCTTCGAATGGATCGCGACGAAATTCAAACGCGAGAGGATCTTGAACATGCCATTTCGGCTATCGAGAATCGCGAGATCGACATTCTTGTCGGCACGCAGATGATCGCCAAAGGGCTCGACTTTCCGGGTCTCACCACGGTCGGCATGGTGATGGCCGATGTGGCTTTCAATCTTCCTGACTTCCGCGCCTCTGAGCGCGCCTTTCAACTTCTCACCCAAGTCGCCGGCCGCGCGGGTCGTCATCTGCACGATCGCGCCGGTCGCGTGTTGCTCCAAACCTACAACCCCGATCATCCCTCAATTCGATTCACGCTCGCACACGACTACGAGGGTTTCGCCGCCTACGAACTCGAATTTCGCAAACCTCTCGACTATCCTCCCGCCGGACGCGTCGCTGCGATCAAGTTTATGGGACCCTCGCACGACGAAACGGAGCACGCGGCATTCACCGTCGCGCAGATGGCGCGCAAAATGGTCGCAAGCCTCGAAGGCAAAGAGACCGAGGTTTTTGTTCTCGGCCCCGCGCCGGCGCCCTTGGCCAAACTGCGCAATCAATATCGCTTTCAGATTCTCCTCAAAAGCCATGGTCCCGGCTCGCCCATATCGTCGCTGTGCCGGACGTTGAGCGAGTCCCTCGCGCACCGCATCTCGCCCAAGGTCAAGGTCGGTTTCGATATCGACGCTCTTCACCTGCTCTAGTGCAAGACGACGTGTACAATAAATAAGTCGCGATGACCTTTCTCGTTTAATCGAATGGAGCAAGAGCCCGGTGGCTTCTGACACAGCCCACGCCAGTCCACCTCCAAAAGCTTCGGCCGCTGGGGCAAGCCCTGAAGAGGGCGGCGTCATCACGTGTCCCTATTGCGGAGACACCGTGCCCTCGCTCGTACTCGTGGACACGGGTCTGCGAATCGGTCTGCAGGAGAATGCACAGCTCACCTCCGTTCCCGACTCGGTCTGTGGCGGTTGCCATTCGATCCTCTCGCGAATGGTCTCAAAGGGCGCCGTCCTGCGAGCTCAAGCACAGGCGAAAGAGCAAAATAAACTTTTGCTCTGGAGAAACCGCGTCGCCTTGGTCAAAAAGGCCAAAGAGTTTCTCGCTCAGAAAAACTTTTCCGAAGCGGCTGTCCACTACGAGAAGTATCTCCGCGTTCTTGAGGTCGTTTACGACAAAAAGGCCGGCGAACTCACTCCCGACCTGTTCAGCGCCGAAGCTCGCAAGCAGGAGATCACCGTCGTCGCCAGCGTGTATTGGGATTTGATGCGCATCTATGATCAATCCGCACGCTACCGCGAACGGCAAAACAAGGCCGGAGCAAAACTCGCCGAGTTTGTTCGCTTCGCTCCCATCTATGGTCACATCGTGCGCAAAGCCGAGATTCAATCGCGAACGGCCAAGAACCCCGAGGCCTTTAAAAACTTTCTGAAGCTCTCAAATAAAAACAGCCCGCGCTGTTTTATTGCGACTGCCGCCTTCGATGGCCAACACGATCCCACAGTCGACGAGCTCCGTCGCTTCCGCGACCGCGTTCTGCGGCGCTCAAAAGCCGGTCGGATTTTCACTCGTCTCTATTACCGATACTCACCACGCGTGGCACATGCCATTGCGCGGTCTCCATCGCCCGTTCGCGGCCTCTTGCGCTCGGTCCTACGGCAACTGGCGAAATTTACGGCAAAATCGGCAACCAAATCACCGAGCAAAGCCTCTTCCTGAGCGTCTTTCCGGCAAATGCCCGCATCCACATCTTGCGTCTGACGGCCGTCTATGGATTGAATGGGGCATGGCTCAAATCAAATCTCCAAAAGCACAAGAATTCGACACACTGATTGTTGGCGGCGGCCTTTCCGGACTGCTCTCGGCCCACGTGCTCGAGGCCACCGGACGAAATGTTCTATTGATCGAATCGATGGAAACCCTTGGCGGCAGCAGCCGCATCGGCCAAACAAAAGCCGGCCCCGTTGATCACGGTCTTAAGATTTTCCCCGCGACTCCCGAGACGCACGCCGCTCTCGACTGGCTTGAGACGATCATCGACGAGAAAATTGAGCGCACCGAGATCGAAGCCGCACCCGTCACCTACGACGATGGCAAATTCAAACCATACGTCGGCTTTGGCTCCGCAACTGTTGAAACAGCAAGCGAAGTCGAAGCTTATGCCGTCGAAAAACGCCTCTTGCTCTCCTCAACTCCAAAAGACTGGGTTCAAAAACTCGCGCAGACCTATACTGGCGCGCTGATGACTCAGTCCTACGCAACAAAGTTCATCGTCGACGACACCTTCATCATCGAAACGCTGCTCAATGGAACAAAACGCATTTGCGCCCAAGAAGTCGTCTTCGCAGCGCCTCCGCAACAGCTCCCCGCCCTTCTCGGCGACGGCGCTATTCCTGCCCGCGTTCGTCAAAAGCTTCACAAGGGTGATTTCTGGACAAGCGTGAATCTCGACATCGTTCACGGTCACGCCGTCACCGACTCGCAGGCCGTTCACGTTCTAAAAGGCGCAAACGAAGAGCCCACAATCGGCGTCTTCCACGCTCCACAAGCTGATGGTCTGCAAGTTTCGCAGTGGCTGACGCTGATCCCTCGCGATCAAGTCGATGAGGAAGAGCTCGTCGCCGGTGCATTGAAACAGATCAAACGCCAAGTTAAGCGCGCTTACGAATCGGCTTTTGACGGCCTTGTTCAGGAGCGCATTTTGGTCGTTCCCGGTTCACACGGGTCATTGGTCGGCCAGTTCGACCCTGCTGGCCGCCTCCCTAAAATCGACAACCTTTGGATTGTCTCGGCCCTCTTCTCGAGCCACCGAAACACCGTGGGCGCGATTCTCGAAACCCAGCGCATCCTGGGCGAGCTCGGCCCTGCACCGGTCCACGAGACTGAACGCCAATTGGGCCCGCACACGGTCACCGCCGAGGCTTAGAGGCTTAAAACGACAGCTTAGCAGTCAACACAAGCCCCTCATCTGTCGGGACAATGGCGACACCGGCCTGTCGTTTATTGTAAGCCCCATAGCTCCAGATCATAGAGTCAACAAACTGCGCGAGGCGCGAAACGGCAAGCAGCGTGACGGCATTCTTGCCTCTTTCATTTTGGCGAGACACGCAATCGGTATTGCGGCAATAGCCGAATGTCGAAAATAGCCAAAGGGCGGCCGTAACATCCGTCAAAGTGAAGACCCACCCAAGACTGGAATAGCGTCCCTGAACCGCCTGACCAATTCCAAAGCCAGCCAAAGCGAGCGGAGGCCCCAGCCACACCTGATAAGCTCGTGGAGTTGGATCAAATTTGGCCGTAACAGCCATTGGCTCCGTCAAATCCATCTCATCTGCCGCCATCGAATCGGCACAGAGGAAAAGTGCTGCCCAAAAAACAAACATTTGCTTTACCGTCATCACCTCACTTTAAGGCGCGCCCACTCAAAGCCAAACACTTCGGACTTTGCAAGCAAGGTTCTGCTTCAGCTCAGGAACAGCTGAGCCACGCTTCGAGTTCGATTCGCCTCCCGACCGACACACGCCAGCTTCCGGCACCGGAAGCTGCGGCGCAGCAATGCCCCCAGGAACTCCGGTCAGACTGCGATTTCGTCCGCGATCCGCCTTGCTCGCCATGGCTCAGCGTGCTAACCCCTTCCTATCTGCTGTTTACAGCAAATACACACGTCTCGGACTCCGCTGGTGACGCCCGAGCCGATTGGACCGAAAGGCCCGATCGGCAAATGCGACAACGGGGTTGTTCAGACGGCTCGAAAAATGAGCCGTTTTTCTCCCCGAAATTCGAGACGGAGGAATAACCAGAAACCGCGTTCGGAGCGCACTGAAAGCCGACCGACACAAAGCCCAACCGCTTTGTTCGAGGTCGACCCAAGTCACCTGTGAACTTCCAGCGTTCACGGACAAACCTCCGACGCAAAATTAACGTCCTCTTGTGAAAAACAAGAGACTTCAGGAGGTAGCGCAATGGCGCAGATTACTATGAAAGCCATGCTCGATGCGGGCGTGCACTTCGGTCACCAGACTCAACGCTGGAACCCAAAAATGAAACCCTACGTCTTCACAGACCGTGGTGGCATTCACATCATCGACCTGCACAAGACAGTCGATCACGCTAAAAAAGCGGCTGACTTCGTTAAGAAGACAGCGGCTGAAGGCGGAAGCTTGATCTTTGTTGGTACAAAGAAACAAGCCGTTGAGCCGATCCAAGAGGCGGCTAAATCGTGCGGCCAGTTCTACGTTACAAAACGTTGGCTGGGCGGCATGCTCACAAACTTCTCGACAATCAAAGCGTCGATCGATCGTTTGAAAAAAATCGACCAGATGCGCGAGAAAGGCGAACTCGATTTCTTCTCGAAGAAAGAGCGCGCTGGAATCGAAAAAGAGTATCAGCGCCTTGTTGAATACCTCGATGGTATCCGCGACATGAAGGACATGCCTTCGGCAATGTTCGTTGTCGATTTGAACATGGAGCACATCGCCGTTGCTGAAGCAAAACGCCTTGGCATCCCAGTTATCGGCATCGCCGATACCAACGTTGATCCTGAGTCGGCCGACTACCCAATTCCGGGTAACGACGACGCGATCCGTTCGATTAAACTCTTCGCCGGTCTTGTTGCCGAGTCGTACAACGAAGGCGCGAAAGAGTGGGAACAGAAGATGCGTTCGAACTCCGATAAAAAATCGGATCTCGCTAAAGAAAAAGAAGAGATGGCAGCAGCGAAGCCCGAAGCGGCGAAACGCGGTCGTCGTCCAGAGAAAGTCGAAGAGAAAAAAGCTGGTCCCTCTGTTGTTAAAGCATCGAAGACCCGCAAGCTCGTTGCGGCTGGTACTGCTGACGACGTCGAGATTCAACAGGAGCTCGAAGAAGGCGAAACAACAACTCCAGAAACGACTGAGGAGTAAGATCAATGGCTATCTCTGCATCAATGGTTCAAGAGCTCCGCGCGAAAACCAACGCCGGAATGATGGATTGCAAAAAAGCGCTTGAAGCAACTTCTGGCGACTTCGAAAAGGCCGTCGATTGGCTTCGTCAAAAGGGCCTTTCGTCAGCAGCAAAAAAAGCCGGCCGTGTGGCGGCTGAGGGTGCTGTTGAATCGTACATTCACGGCGAAGGCCGCATCGGCGTTCTCCTTGAAGTGAACAGCGAAACTGACTTTGTTGCTCGCAACGAAGGCTTCCGCGCCTTCACACGCGATATCGCTTTGCACATCGCCGCAGCGGCTCCGGTTGCTGTTTCGACTGAAGAGCTGGATCAAAATCTGATCGCTCGCGAGCGCGAAGTTCTGATGGCAAAAGCACGCGAACAGGGCAAAAAAGAAGACATGATCGCGAAGATCGTCGATGGCCAAATCAAGAAGTGGATGTCGGAAGTTTGCCTTCTCGAGCAGCCCTTCGTGAAAAACCCCGACCTTAAAATCGCGGACTACCTCAAAGAAACAATCGCGAAAATCGGTGAAAACATCGTTATCCGTCGCTTCGTTCGCTTTGAACTTGGCGAAGGTATCGAGAAGAAGAAAGACGATTTCGCTGCAGAAGTTGCAGCTCAGGTGAAGAGCTAATGACGAAACGTTCATCTTTTGGCCGAATTCTTTTGAAACTCAGTGGCGAGGCACTCGCCGGTGACCAGGGTTTTGGTATCAACAACAATGTGATTAAAGAGATCGCAAAGGGTGTTGGTGCCGCTGTGGAGACCGGCGTTGAAATTGGCATCGTCATCGGGGGCGGAAACATCTTTCGGGGTGTTGCCGCATCGGCCAACGGGATGGATAGAGCCAGCTCAGATTACATGGGCATGCTCGCTACCTGCATCAATGCGCTCGCGCTGCAGGACGCTCTTGAAAAAGAGAATGTCTACACGCGAGTTCAAAGTGCGATCGAAATGGCGGAGATCGCCGAGCCGTATATTCGGCGCCGCGCGATTCGCCATCTCGAGAAAAAACGAGTTGTCATTTTCGCTGCCGGAACTGGCAACCCGTATTTTACGACCGATACAGCCGCCGCTTTGCGCGCGATGGAAATCGACGCTGAAGTGATTATGAAGGCGACTCGGGTCGACGGCGTTTACGATAAAGATCCCTTGAAGCACAACGACGCCGTCAAGTTCGACGAGTTGAGCTACATCGACGTTCTGAATCGACGCCTCAACGTTATGGACTCAACAGCGATCAGCTTGTGTATGGACAACAAGATGCCGATTCTCTGCTTTAATCTGAAGGATCCGGTGAATATTCTCCGGGCCGTTCAGGGTGAGAAAATCGGCACTCTCATTCAGTGAGGTCAATATGGTCGAGAACGCAAAGAAAGCCGCTAAAGATGTGATGGAGAAGGCGCTCGTCGCACTCTCAAACGAACTCAAAAAGGTTCGCACGGGCCGCGCTCAGGTCTCCATGCTCGATAACGTGAAAGTAAACTACTACGGAAACCTGACGCCCCTGAGTCAGGTGTCGGCGATTTCCACTCCCGATGCGAAGAGTTTTTTGATCGCTCCGTGGGAAGCACAGATGCTGAAAGAGATCGAACAGGCCATCATCAAGAGCGATCTTGGCATGAGCCCGATCAACGATGGCAAAGTCATCCGTTTGAAAGTTCCCGATCTCAACGAACAGCGCCGTAAAGAGATGGTGAAGAACACCAAGAAGGTCGTTGAGGACGCGAAAGTTGCAGTTCGTATGGGTCGTCGTGACGCCAACGAAATGCTGAAGAAAGCGCTGAAAGACAAGGCCATCAGCGAAGACGACAATAAGCGCGCCGAACAGGACATCCAAAAGATGACCGATCAGTACATCGAGAAGGTTGATAAGATCTCGGCTGATAAAGAAAAAGAGATCATGACGATCTGACGTGGGCACTTCGAATCCGGCGCATGTCGCAATCATTATGGACGGAAACGGTCGATGGGCCGAGCTGCGAGGTAAGAATCGCACGTTCGGTCACTTGCGTGGCGCTCGTGTCGCCCGCGAGATCATCGAATCGTGCTCCCGCCGCGGGCTAAAGCAGCTCACGCTGTACACGTTCAGTACTGAGAACTGGCTGCGACCGCTTGAAGAGGTGTCTTTCCTTATGGCTTTGCTTTCGCGACATCTTAAACGCGAGCGAGCCAATCTCGTGAAGAATGGAATTCGCTTTCAAACTATCGGCGACATCGATCGCCTGCCCGCCTCGGTGCGTGCGGAGGTCGACGAGACGATTCGAGCGACTGAGCACTGCACCGGCATGCTTCTCACTTTCGCGCTCAGTTATGGTGGCCGCCAAGATATCGTCGGCGCCGCAAAGGCTCTGGCGCGCAAGGCGGAACTGGGCCTCCTTCGAGCCGACGACATCAATGAAGAGATGCTCTCTTCCGAACTGCAGACCGGGCGAATGGCTCGCGAATACGGGTTGAGCTTTTCAGATCCCGATCTGATTGTTCGAACCAGTGGCGAGTCTCGCCTGTCAAATTTCCTCCTCTGGCAGAGCGCATACTCTGAACTCTACATCGATTCAGTTTTGTGGCCCGACTACGACGACTCACATCTGCAGAAGGCGTTCGATTGGTATTCGCAGCGCGAACGACGCTTCGGGAAAACCTCAGCGCAAGTCGAGCGCCACCCTCATCAACCGGAGCCATCGATATGAGAATCCGCGCCCTCTCGGCACTGATCGCTGTTTTGGGGGTTGCTGGAATCTATTGGTTTTTAAAAACCGACGGCCTGCTGTTGATCGGTTTATTGGTCAGCGCCGGCAGTATTTTCGAATACGCACGACTGACCTTCCGCAAAGAAGTGGCCGTCGCGAGCATCCGATGGTCCTTTGTCACGCTCTGCCTTGCTCTACTTTTGACAACGACTCTCCTCGAACGCCCGATCGCCGCGGTCGCTCAAGTCGCGGTCTATTTCTTAACGATCGTCTTGTTCAATGTCTCAAGACGAACTGATCTCGCCCCCGCCGTTCAGTTTCAAGGAGCAGGGCTGATGGGCTTCCTCTATGTCGGCATTTTCCCGGCGTTGGCTCTGCGGCTACTCCGTCTCGAGAACGGCGACATTTGGTTTTTTGGGCTCTTGGCGATCGTTTTTGCCGGCGACACAAT
>JAEUWE010000305.1 GCA_016791465.1 Pseudobdellovibrionaceae bacterium | reverse complement strand
AGCGCAAAGTGAAGACGCTGATCCTGGTTGGCGAAGCGAAAGAGCGAATGAACCGTGATCTCGGTGACTGGTCGGAGACCTTCTTGATCGGCACATTTGAAGAGGCCGTTTTGATCGCCTACCAGAAATCGCGGATCAATGACTGTGTTCTGCTTTCTCCTGGAGCCTCGAGCTTTGATATGTTCGATAGCTATGAGGAGCGCGGGAACTACTTCAAAGAGATCGTCAGCAAGTTCCGCTAGTTTTTTTGATCAAAGCGAGTCGAAAAGGGTGCCCTTGCGGTGCCCTTTATTTTGCCTTCTCCGAGGGGAGAAGAGTGACAGTTTCCGTCACTAGGGCTTGAAAAGGTCACATGGTCGAGGCTGGTATAAGCAATAGCGGCCAGGACGGTGGCCGGCAAATTGCCTCCAATTCCGCGAATACCTTCAACTGATCCAGATGAGGTTGAGCAGTGCGGAACGTAAAACGCGATTTGAGTTTGCTGTTTGGAATGGCGTTGATTTTGTCTGCTGCGGCAGCGCCGGCAGTGGCGAGTCAGCGCAGCTGCGAGGATCTGTTTAGAGCCACGCATACGATGGCGTCGGCGCCGAGCTCTCTCATTCGTCAGTACGAAGCCAGCCGTTCGGTTTCGCAGAAGATTCGCGACAATGCTCCATTCTATTGGGCAGAAGTAAAAGCCCAAGAAGCTTCGATTTTCAATGGTCTTCCCTCGGAGTTGAGGGCGATCGTTATTGTGATCGGGGACTTGCATTCTGGCAACTTTTCGCCGGTGTTGGTTCCAGGTCGCGGTGTTCGTTACACGGCCTATGACATTAAAGACATCGGCTATGGACTGGGAATGATGGACATCAATCGGCTGGCGATGAACACAGTTGAAATCGCTCGCCGTGGCCGCCCAATTTCGAAGCTTGAAGAGCGCGCGATGATCCAGCGGATTATCCGAGCCTATCGAACGGGCCTTCTCAAAAATGAATATGAACTCACTGAGCGTTTTCAAGATGAGCTCCCGTCAGAGAAAAAGTTCAATAGAAAGCTTGCCAAAAAACTTGAGAACAAGCTTGCAGACGACGGCGTACTTGAAGTGGATGGTGAAGCGAAGCTTCCGCTTACGGTTGCGGCGAGAAAGCTGGGCGTGACCTTATCTGAACTGCAGGGGCAGCTCGAGGCGGCTCTGATTGCGAATATCGGCTGGGGTCGTCTTTCGGACTCAATTGCCAACATTCGCGACCGTGGTGGCTCGAAGGAAAGCTTAAGAGTGCTCTCGTTGTTTGAGGCTACCGATTTGAAACCGGTTTTGAAGGAGTTTAAAGAACTCGTGCCATCGGCTGTTTCTGAATACTCAGCTCAGCCGGCCCGCGAGGTCTTAGAAGTGGAAAGCTCAAAGTATCTTGATTACGACGTCGGTGAGTTGTTTCCAGTTGTCAGAATCGCCGGACTTAAATTTGTTCTTCGCGATAAGAAGCTTGAGCCTATTGTCGTTCCTTATAAACAAAAACATGAGGGCGACTTTGAGCGGTTGATGGATCTTGCCGTTGCGCATGCTCAGTGGGCGGGAACATTCCATGGGCGCCAGCTTCAGGCGGCTGGTGATAGGCACGTTGCCTATGAGCGCGCTATTGGTCGCAGCGAGGCGACGTTGATTGATCGATTTATGACTTTTAACGCTGGCCATGTTCGCAGGCTGGGAGGCGGTCAGTGATTCGCGTCCTCGTCGGTCTTATTCTGCTGATGTCGACCTTTGCTCAGGCCCAGGTCTGTGAAGATCTATTCAAGCGTGACCTTGTTGACGTGCGCACTCTGGTTTCTCAAGCGATGCTGGAGCGACAGTCGCTGCCGCTTGAAAAGCGCTTGGCTCAAACGCTCGCTGCTGTAGGACAAAATGGATCGCCGAGGCTTGTCGCGAAGACGCTGATTGAAAAAGGTGAACTGGTATTGGGCCTGGCCGGTGCTGATGGTGTTACGATTCTGGCTGAGTATCGATTGAATGCGCAGAAAAATCCGCCGGTGTTTCGACTGGCCAAGCTTTCGAGCTTGGATGCCAAGGGAAACGAAGTCGAGATTTCGAAGACGCCGTTCGATTCCACGACGGGAGAGCTTCGGTATGAACTTGAAACACGGCCCGACATCTCTGCTATTCGCAGTCAGCTGATGCTGAGCCTTGAGGCCGACGTGACCGCCGCTATCCGAGCGTCTGCGCCGTGGTTAACGCTTGTTGAGCCGCATGAGTTTCGATCTCTTGTTGGCGACGCGCCGATCAGCATTGGTAAGCTCAAGATGGTTGGCCAAAAACGTCGGCTCATGGCGTTTTTCAATGATCGCATCGGACGCAAGGCATTTGATTTTTTGATTCTCGGGGCGGTGGTTTCGGGTACGAATGCGCTGACTGCCTATTTAAGTAGTGATGACCAAGATGCGGCGGCGGCAGTTCGTCAAGATGCTATGATGTCGATGCTTCGGGAGGTGTCGAAGCTTGAGGCGAAGCGGGGAGAACTGCCAGTCAACGAACGCGAGTGGTTGTTTACGCAGATTGCAGATGCCACGAAGCGGAAGGCGTTCGAAAGTAAAAAGAACTCGAATATGAGAGCTTCAAACTTCCAGATGCTGTCGAACCTCGACACGGGATATTTGGTTTACTGGCTCCGTGATCGGCAGGCTGGACGAGTTTACCTTTCCGCGGTGAGCGGGCTTGAACTCAATCGATCCGATCTTGGAGCTGGTCTGAAAGCGCAAGTTTTGGTTGAGATTCTTCCGAATGTCACTCCGAAAACATTTGCAGCCATCAGTGCTGAACTTGATCAATCGAATCGTGCAAAGTGAAAGGTCATTTTATGAAGCCGTCGGTTAAAGTGTTGGTATTTGGAGTCCAAGTCGCTGTTCCATTCTTTGCGATTCAAGGACATGCCTTTACGACGTCAGGAAACGAAGCGATCGTTCAGCTCAAGGGCCGCAACGGGCGAGTTGAGTCTTGTGCCATCCCTGTTCATTTCGACGAGTCGAGAAATTTACAGCTCGAGAAAGATCGCGGCGATGAGGCGAAGCTCTGCCGTATGGCTTTAAGCTCGGATGCGACGATCGCCATTCAAGAGAAAACACCTGGGAAGTTGAAGCTGCCAACGGAAGCAAAAGAGTTTGCCGTTTGTCCAAAGCTGAACAGCACAAATCCGGGAACAAATTTTATCAAAATCCCAAAGGGATGGACTCGGGAACAGACCGAAGCGACTCTCTGTGAGAAGGAGTCGAAACTTTCGGCTGCCAATCAAGATCTGCTTGAAGTGGAAGCAAAGTTTAAAAGCTCGATCACGTGTTCGTACACGCCATCGGCTCTTGCGGGCTATCACGTTTCGCGTCTGCTGGGCGGGGTTGGCCGGGTTCCAGTCGCGGTATTGAGAACAATGGACCGCGATCATCACATGGCTGTTGTCGAGAAGGCCGAGTCGGTGCTTGGTCACACGAGCGAGATTATTTCAATTGCGTGGCAGCAGTTTGAAAAGGCGGACGCGGCCGCGGCTTCAGGCCAAGGAAATTCAAAAATTTACGCTGAGAATGGTTCGGTTCTGTATGGCGGACTTCAGAAGAACTTGAAAGGCGAAGAGAAGTATTCTGAGATCAGTGGTGGTGGTTCGTACGACACGCGATATGAGCGCTTTATCGTTCAACCGCCATTCAAGCGTGTGGCTGACGAGCGAAGTGTTGACCAGGCTGTGATCGGCAAGTCATTTGCTGAAACATATCCGACTCTCAATCAGATGAAAGACGTGTCGGACATGGTTTTGTTTGATGTGCTTTTGTCGCAAGATGATCGCGTTGGCAACATTCACTACAAGGTTGAAGTTCGCGAGATTCCCTCATCGGGTGGAGCTCCGGTTGCGCGCAAGATGAGCGAAACTGAAGAGGCTGAGCTTGATGCTGTTCTTAAGGCGGCGCGAACAGAGAAGGTGACCGAAAGTCAGCTCGCTCAGCTTTCAAAGCGCTTGTTCCCTGCCGGAAATGCAATCCTCGTTCGCGCAATGTATCTGAAAGACAATGATTGCGGCGTCGATGTCGATAAGCGTGAGAATAAAATGCGCTCAGTCAAAGCTCTCGAGAAGGTCCGTCACATGAGTGGCGAGACGTACGCACGCTTTCTACGTCTTGCAGACGACGTTTTGAGTGATCGGTTTAAGACATTCGCGCAGGAAACTCTTTTGTATCGCGGTAAAGATTACGAGGGCGGCTCTAAGAGTCTAAAGGAGAACGTGAAGTACGCGCTCAATACTCTGAAGGGGAACTGTCGTTCAGGCGCATTGAAGCTCGATCTTGATGTGACTTATTCAAGTAGCGGAGTGGCTCAGGCAGCCAATCCAGTCGCTTGCGAGTAAGGCAAATCTAATAAAGCGCTGCGGGTGGATTTTCGAGGATCTCGCAGAGGCGATTCATAAATCTGGCGGCGTTGGCTCCAGACAGAATGCGGCGATCAAAGGCAAGCGTGAGAGTGGTGGTCTTTCGGACCACCACTTGATCGTTTTCAACCCACGGGCGTTCTTTCGCAAGGCCGAATGAAATGCCGATGGTGTAAGGCCAATGGGCCACGATAAAGTCGACGCCATATTTGCTGGGGGATGAAATGAGGACTGAGCCGCCGCGATTGGCAATGTAGAGCGATGGGATATTTTTTTGAAACCAGATCACAAGTTTCAGAATCCAATTGAATGGCGCTAAGCGCACTCCATCTTGCATGCGAACCCATCGTTCAAGCCTTGGATCGCCACTTTCAACTGTGGCCTGTGCAAGTCCTGCGATTTCTTTTGTGATTTGAGCGGTGTTTTTCTGGTCGGTATCATAGATCGTGTAGACAAAGGCGCCGCCGAAATCACCATCCTGTCTTTCGACCGCGACAGAGACATTGATCTTTAGAAATTGAAAGACCCGGGTGTGAAGCGGAAAGTCGGCAACAGCGCGATTGGCGTCGGGCATTTCGGCTAGAGTCAGCGCGGTCGCTTTGGCGACAAGTGCAGTGTAGCTGGGCTTTTCGTTCCCATTTTGAAGTTTGAGTCGAAGCGCTTCAATTTGGCTCAAATCAATCTCGCGAATGGCGACAGCACGGCAGTCGGGAATGTTTTCGCGATTGAAGATCGTGAACAACTCAAACATTCGGCTATGCGCTAGGAGTTTATACTGCTTCAAATGATGAATTCCTTCATTTTACATTCTCGCTTGCGCTCGAGCTTCTGAGTGAAGTTTAATGACCGGCCAAAAGCGAGCAAATGAGATTTTTTGCACTTTTCAGTCAAGAAGGAGCACTCTCTGAGAAGAAGTACATCAATGTCGCCTTCCGCGCGAAATCGAGTGATTCGCGATCATCTTGATCGAGGAAATACGCTCGACGCTCATCGACTGTTGAGGCCAGAGCAGAGTCCACTAGAGCTGCAGAACGCCGATGGTGAGACCTTGCTTCATCAAGCCTTGTTGGCTCGTCTGTTGGTCATGGGCGGAGCGTCGATCGTTCCACTTCGAATTGCCAACGGCGTTTTGGGCGTTTGTGAGAATGCCGGGGCCGTGACGGCGGATATTAAAACTGATATTTACTACCAGTTGGCGGCCGTTTTTCTTGAAGCGTTCTCGGTCGACGGAATGAATCGGCTTTACGCCGCATTTATGAGGCTGCCGGTTGGTCAGAGGGGCGAGCGCTCACTTTACTTTCGATTGCTTTACTTGCAGTTTGAAGTCTTTTCCGGGCGCCGTCTTTACGACGACAAACTCGAACGTGAGTTTCAAGAGCTTAAGATGGCGACGCTTCCTCCCGTGCTGCTTGCGACGATTGAATACCACATATTGCTCAATCAGTTCCTTGCCGGAAGGAGGAGCTCCCGTGCTCTACTGAGGATTGCAAAGGCGGCACAGATCAATGCGCCGCAGGCGCTTCAAGTCTTCTATTCCCACTTGATCTGTAAGATCTGTTTGTCGCTCGGGCTTAAGACTGATGCAAGCTCAGCTCTTTCTGCTGGCGAGAGGCCATTTTATCTCGAGATGGAGAATCTTTTTTTACGGAAGTTCTATCTCGAACAGCGACTCACATTGCCAGAGACTGTGAGCTTACATTGCTTCCCAGGTCTGAATGACTACTCCACTTTCCTTGGCAATCGTTTTGGGCTTGCGCAGTTTCAGCTGCCTGATGTGTTTTACTCTCAGCTTCCGGGATTGCGCGAACTGCGGCCGGCCGTCGACAGTGATGCGTGGTTGATTGCGAACAGAGAGCTGTTGGCGAGGGATGACGGTGAAGAAGCTCGGCTTCGGCCCACATTGGATCTTCGCTCTGGTGCGTGGTTCAAGGGTGGGCGTCGGCGTTTTCTGGGGAGAGCGCGCTCAGTCGCATTGATGGCGATCATCGCGAGCGGCAGTCAGGGGGCGAGTGAGGTTTTGCTTTCTGAACGTCTTTATGGGGATGAGCGAATTGCGCTGTTAAGTGCCGTTGAGCGAGCACAGAATATCGTGACGCAGCTTAAGAAGTTGGGATTTCCGATTATTCGAAAGAAAAGACGTCTTTATTTTGATTTTGCGAAGAGCCGTGAGCGCATTTTGCTACCCAAAGATCACCGTTATCAGGGCGAGCTTGCGTTTCTTCGTTCTCAGCGGGTGACGACACTGGATCGCATGACGGTCTGTTGCGTGTTGAAGGTTTCGAGGCGGACGAGCAGTCTCTATCTTAAAGAGTGGAAGGCGAATCGGCAGATCGAGCCATCTGGGCGCCGCTACGGAGAGTATGTTTTCGCCTAGGACCTACTGTCGATCTTCATGACAGCTGTCGAGCGTCGAGCGGAGGCCGTGTCGTTCTAGCTATAGTTTCGCTTATATACGATTTCAGTAGGTTAAGTGTGGTACGGCATTCGCACCACCTCTAGGCATAGAGAAGCCGGCGGCACGACCGCGGCAGGGAGGGCTTCATGTCTAAGCTGGAATCATTATCACGAGTTTTGTATTGGGCTCCGATAATCGGAATGGTGCTTGTGGTCTCTTCTGGAAGCTATGCGCAAAGCTATGATAGAAATGCGAAGCGTCGGACCCGAGTCGAGCGAGAGGCTCGCATGCAATTGCAGAAGACTGAGAAAATCGTGCGCTCAGGCATTTTGGTTAGTCGGTCGAAAAGCGTGGCTATTGCGGGTGCAGCGCCTATTGCGGGTGCAGCGCCTATTGCGGGTGCAGCGCCTATTGCGGGTGCAGCGCCTATTGCGGGTGCAGCGCCTATTGCGGGTGCAGCGCCTTTTGCGGGTGCAGCGCGTATTGCGGGTGCAGCGCGTCTTGCG
>JAEUWE010000285.1 GCA_016791465.1 Pseudobdellovibrionaceae bacterium | reverse complement strand
CTGACCAATACCCAAAATTGCGTCAATCACAACAGCCGGTCGCTTGGGCTCAAAACGAATTTGCAAAAACTCAGTACAAGAAAAAACTCGAGCACCCACACGGGCAGCCAACCTTCGACCGTCTTCGCCATTGTTTCCAGGACCAGCGACGACCCACACCTGGTCACCACTTGCCTCTGGATAAAAGCGCCGAAGAGCTCGCTCCAGCGCATCAACAGCCTTCTCCATCAGGGCCGCTGCATCCATCCCATATTCGCTTTGGGCCCGACGATCCAACTCTAGACTTTGCGTCTGAGTGGCAAGCCTCATGAGAGTTCGCGTTCAAGGAGAGTGGCGATCTCTTCAGCATACTGCGAAATCTTCGATCGGTCAGATCCCTCGAGTAGAACGCGAATCACAGGCTCTGTACCCGAGAATCGAACAAACACGCGACCATCGCCGCGTAGACGCTTTTCAATGTCAGCGATCAACTCTTTGTAGCCCTTAATCTGAGAAAGCTCTTCGCGACGACGGACCCTGGTGTTGATCAGCACTTGCGGCATATCCACCATCCGCTCGTTCATCTCAGAAAGTGACCTCTCACTCGACTTCATCACGGCCAATACATTCAAAGCCGCAATGATACCGTCACCCGTCGTCGTGTGCTCAAGGAATATAATGTGTCCCGACTGCTCGCCCCCGAGATTGTAACCACTACGACGCATCTCTTCGACAACGTATTTATCTCCGACGTCCGTGCGAACGACGGAGATTCCATTCTCTCCCATCAACTTATCGAGCGCGAAGTTGGACATCTGAGTGGCCACAACCGTGTTCTTCGGAAGGCGGCCCTGAGCCTTCATATGAAGCGCACACATCGCCAAAATATGGTCGCCGTTCACCACGTGGCCCTTGTCATCGACCATCACCACGCGATCAGCATCGCCATCGAATGCAATGCCGACATCGGCGCGATACTGAATCACGGCTTCGGCCACGCGATCTGGATAGAGCGCACCTGACTTGTCATTGATATTGAAACCATTCGGCTGATTGCCAAGAACGATGCACTCAGCTCCGAGCTCGCCAAAAATCGCTGGAGCGACCTTGTAACTTGCACCATTCGCGCAATCCAAAACCACACGAAGCCCATCCAGCGTGTACTCAAGTGGAAATGCATTCTTCGCATAGACGATGTACCGACCGTCGGCATCATCAATCCGCTTTGATCGACCGATCGACGCAGAGTCCGCCAAAAGCGAGTTGAGATCGGCCTCGTAGACAAGACTCTCAATCTCGCGCTCCATGCTCTCCGAAATTTTATAGCCATCGGCACCAAATATTTTAATGCCGTTATCCATATAGGCGTTGTGACTTGCCGAAATAACGATGCCCGCATCGGCGCGCATATTGCGAGTTAAAAAACCGATTCCCGGTGTCGGAAGTGGCCCCACCAGTTGCACGTGAACGCCCATCGAGTTCAGGCCCGACGTCAATGCCAGCTCCACCATGTAGCCTGAAAGACGAGTGTCTTTGCCGATCACAACCTTGGGGTGCTTGTTCCGCGAAGGCTGCCGACGCAAAATATGCCCCATCGCCTGCCCGACCCGCAAAACGATATCGGGAGTCATGGGAAATTCGTTCGCAGCGCCCCGAATGCCATCAGTACCGAAGAGTCGGCGCGGGGCCTTGGCTCGTCCGCTACTCGCCGTCTCTGTCTTTCCTTCGGTCTTCATTTCGGTCTTGGTCTCGGCTTTCGATTTCACGCTCACAGGCTCTTCGCTTTCTATCGGCAGCCCTACTCAGCACCGATCCAAAATCCGTGGAACATCACTACCGAGTTTTTGAATCTCGAAGCGATTCTTTTTGCGTATCGCGTTTTTCAGCACTCTCTACTACCACCGGAGACAGTACTACATCGATTCGCTCTGGCGCAATGGACACGACCTTCACTCCGAAAGGGACTTCGATGTTTTTTGGCTGCAGTTCGGCCGTCATACGCGTGTTTCTTTGCAACACTTCTGCACGAGTCAGATCCACAGTGATCGAACCCGGGGCTTGACCAAACTTTTTAAGTGCGGAACGAGGACCCGACACCTTCACCGACACCCGTCGCTCACCGCGAGCCGTCTCCATCTGCGCATCGCGCGGCAAAAGAAACTCCACGTCCATGTCCTTCGTTAAAACGAAATCTCGACGCCCGAGAATCGTCACCCAAAGAATCAGCGTCACCAAGAGCGACACCAGCTTGTAGCTGCCGTTATCAAAAATCCAATCTCTCCAGGACGTCGTTCGCTTCATATCGCCTCACGTCGCCTGTGGTCGGTACTTAAGACCGAACGTTTCATAAAGACGCTTTCTCACTGCCGCGTGATCGAGGTCATGATTGAGCTGTCCGCTCTCCACCACTCCCACCCAGCTGTTCTCTTCACTCACCACAATCACCAAGGCGTCGGTCTCTTCCGTCAACCCAATGGCCGCACGGTGACGAGTTCCAAGGTTCTTATCAAGGGCCGGGTTTTTGGAAAGCGGCAAGAAGCAGCCCGCGGCAAACAGCCGACCGTTCCGAACAATCACGGCGCCATCATGTAAGGGCGAATTCGGCTGAAAGATCGAGAATAAAATCTCGGAACTGATCTCGGCGTCCATCTCAGTGCCGACTTCGATAAAGTACTCGAGATTGATCTCTCGCTCGATCACGATCAAGGCCCCCAGTCGCTTTTGCGCTAAGCCCGACGCACCTTTAGAGATCTCCTCGATAATATGAGTCTCTTCAACGTAAGAGGCACCAGTGAAGAACGGATTCGAGCCGATGTGCGCCAGTGCTCGACGAATCTCCCCCTGGAACAGAATCACAACGATCAAGAACAGATTGTTAAAAAACTTCTCAAGAATCCAATTAAAGGTGAACAGCTCAAGCCAAATACTCCCCAGATAGGCAATGGCCATAACGCCAAGGCCTGAGAGCATCTGCACCGTCCCCGTATGCCGGATCAATACCAGCACGCGATAGACGACCACCCAGACGAGTGCCATGTCGAGAAGATCTCGCACTCGAAGCTGGGTGACAATAAACTGAAGATTATCCCAAATGGCTTCCAACTCGACTGCCTAAGCCGGAGCAGGCTTGCTAAACGGATTGGGCGTCATGCCCTCCAGCTCGGCCGCCTCACGGTCTTCTTTTTCTTTTGTCTCTTTTGCTGCCAAATCAAGCTCGGCCTTCAAGCCTTTACCGCGGCTATCGCGATCAAGCTTAATATCGTCAACCGATCCACCATTGATGATTCGATCGACCTCAAAACCATCGAGTGTTTCGAGTTCAAGCAGAGCCTGTGCCATGCGATGAAGCACATCCAGGTTGTCTTTCAAAATCTGTTTCGCCTTCTGATAGGCCTCATTCACGATGCGATAGACTTCCTTATCGATTTCCTCGGCTTTCGCTTCCGAGTACTCGCGAGTGCCACCTTGCTGCATTCCCAAGAACACAGGCCCCTCGCGCTTTTCGTAGGCCAGAGGTCCAAGATTCGACATTCCCCACTCACAGACCATCCGTCGCGCCATCTCCGTGGCTCGTTCGATATCGTTGCCAGCGCCCGTCGTGTAGTCGGTAAAGATCAATTCTTCTGCAGCACGACCACCAAACAGAACTGCAATTTCGCTTTCGGCCTGAATCTTCGAAAAACTCAATCGATCTTTTTCCGGAAGCATCATTGTAATCCCAAGCGCCATTCCGCGCGGGATAATCGTGACCTTATGAATCGGATCCGTCTTCGGAACCTTGCGATTGATCAGAACGTGTCCCGCCTCATGGTACGCGGTGTTCTTCTTCTCTTCGTCTGAGATCACCATGGACTTGCGCTCTGCGCCCATCATGACCTTATCGCGAGCAAACTCAAAATCTTCCATCGTGAGTTTCGATTTCGTCGTCCGCGCTGCATTGAGAGCCGCTTCGTTAACCAGATTCTCGAGATCCGCCCCCGCAAAACCAGGAGTTCCTCGCGCCACGCGATCCAAATCCACATCGCTGGCTAGAGGCGTCTTGCGCACATGCACATCCAAAATCTTGCGACGCCCACCGAGATCTGGCTTATTCACCACCACTCGACGATCGAATCGGCCCGGGCGCAAAAGTGCTGGATCAAGGACATCCGGACGGTTGGTGGCGGCAATCAAAATAACGCCGTCGTTTGATTCAAACCCATCCATCTCAACGAGCATCTGGTTCAGCGTCTGTTCACGTTCGTCGTGACCACCGCCCATACCCGCTCCGCGATGGCGACCGACCGCATCGATCTCATCGATAAAAATCAAGCATGGTGCATTTCGCTTTCCCTGCTCAAAGAGATCGCGAACTCGGCTTGCGCCGACACCGACAAACATTTCAACAAAGTCAGAACCAGAAATCGTGAAAAACGGAACGCCCGCTTCACCGGCAACAGCGCGCGCGAGCAGTGTCTTTCCCGTTCCGGGAGGCCCAACGAGCAACACGCCTTTTGGAATGCGTCCGCCGAGCTTCGTGAATTTTTTTGGATCTTTTAAAAATTGAACGATCTCAACCAAGTCGTCCTTTGCTTCTTCAACGCCAGCGACGTCAGCAAAGGTCACTTTGTTTTTATTTTCATTCAGAATCTTGTGACGGCTTTTTCCAAAGCTCATCGCTTT
>JAEUWE010000212.1 GCA_016791465.1 Pseudobdellovibrionaceae bacterium | reverse complement strand
ACTCAAAGCCACGATTCTCAATTCAACGGTTCGCGAGTCGATCTTAAAACGACAAAGTGAATACTATCTTTGGGAGCCCAGCCAACTCGCCACCGAGCGCGAGAAAGCAACGCAAGAACTGAGTTCTGAAACCGGAGTGTTTCTGAGCTTCTCAACTCCCGAGAGAAAAAACGACAACCTTGCCGACAGCAAAACCATCTGGCGCATCTATCTTGAGGCCGGGGGACGCCGCTACGTCGGCAAAGCCAAACGCGATCGTCGCCTCATCGCTGAACTGCAATCGCTTTTTCCATATCACACACGCTGGAACTCGCCGTACACCATCACGTTTCCCGTTGCCGCCAGCGCTCTCGAAGGTCAGGCGATTCGCCTCACCGTCACCGGCCCACTCGGTACCCGCGTTCTTGAATTTCATTGATTACACGACTTCGAGTACGACCTCGCGCGAGAACGGATACACCGCTGCAAGCTTGATGGCCTCGCCTTTCTTCGCAATACCCGCAGCAAGAAGAGCCTCTGCGTAATAACGAAGCTGGCGGATCGCCTTGTCGCTGTATTCAGAGGCTCCGGTTTTATAGTCGACAACCCAGAGCTGCCCACTCGCATCGCGCCCCCACAGATCGATCTGCCCTTCGACGGCGACCAGAACATCGGCCACTGCCCGTCTATAGACAAAACTCCACTCCACCTCGCCAGACGAAAAAATCTCCGCGATTGCCGGCTCACGTAAACTCAAAAGCCACTGCAATGCTTCTCCGGCAGCTTCACGCTCACTCAACGGGAACCACCGCGCAATCTCGGCAGACATTGCCTCGGGCTGATCCGTCAAATACTTCGCAAGTTCAAAAACACGATGCAGCCGAGTTCCATTCGCTGCTTTTCGAGCCAATCCCAAACTCTTCTCAGCCGATTTCGAACCTGGAATTGCCCGATGTAAAGTACCTTCCCCGCCAGAGGCTTGCTCCATCTCAAGGAGCTTCGTCACCGATATCGTTCCCCGCACCCCACGCCCCAGTCGCGCTTGACCCGAAACATAGGCGCTCGCAAGACGCTCGCTGCTCATATCCGCTACAGAAACGGCGGCGCCAACTGGCTCTGCAATCTCTTCGATCCGCAAAATCCGCCGCACACTCTCGCTCGCCAGCGTTCCACCAATCAGCGCAGCAAAACTTCCTCGCTCGGCTTCACCAAGCGAAGAGAAAAAGAGCGATTCCCGCGCCCTCGTCATCGCGACATAGAGAACGCGCTTATCTTCTTCACGCTCCCACGCGCGAAGCCGACGCATCCATGCACGGCCAACAGCCCCGGTATTGGAGCTACCGTCTTCGTCATCGCGAATCGAAAGAGCAAAGACTTTCTCTTCTTCATGAAACACAACATCGCCACGAAAGGGCTTATCGCGTTTTCCAAAACTCATGAACGGAATGAAAATATGGTCGAACTCAAGACCTTTTGAAGCGTGAATCGTCATGACCGTCACGCGGTCCGGTTTTTGCGCAGCCGCGGCATCGCGATCACTACCGCCGTCGGCCGCCGTTTCAAGAACTTCATCGATAAAACGCTTTGGATTAAATCCCGCTTGGCGCTCCGCTGTCACCAGGCGCGTGATAAACTTCAGAGCGTTCGCCTCGCGTCGCCCGCTCGGGTCGAGTGCGCCACAGAATGAGAAAAAGTCGCACGATACCAGCGCCGACTTAAAGGCTTCCACAATGCCGCGCTCGCGAGCAACCTGAAGAAGATTCCGGTGCACTTCAAGCTCACTCCGCTTCGCACCGTCGAGCACGCTCCACAGCGAAGCCTTGCGCCGATAGCCGAGCATCAAAATGCTTTCATCGATCGGAAACCACGGCGCACGCGCAAGCTGAATCAGATTGGCATCGTCATGAGGATTCACCAAAAATGCCAAGAGCGAAGCAAGATCGGTGATTTCCTGTCGATCGGCGAATGCGCCCGAGGTATGGACCTGATACGGCACATGATAGCCATCGAGTCGCTCCCCAATCTGCATCAAATCCTGATTCTTTCGTCCAAGAACGGCTATGCTCGCCGGTCGCACACCGCTGTCGATCAAACTGCGAATCGCCTTTGCCACCGCTCGAGCCTCACGCTCGCGCCGCTCACCCGCTCGTTCACCGTCTTCCGCCGTGAGTTGCAAATACGAAACTCGTCCAAATCGAGCTGGAACAATAGAGTCCGCCAACCGATGTGCGTCCATCTTCTCAAAATCACTTCCAAGCTCATCGACCGCACGATTGATAAAATCCATCACCGCCGGGTCAGACCGACGATTGACCATTAAACTCACTTCCGCATGACGCTCTGATTTTGCCAACCGCTCGCGTTGCTCAAAAACCGTCGGCCGAGCACCGCGAAAAAGATAAATGCTCTGTTGCGGGTCGCCCACGACAAATGAGCTCCGCCCCTGCGACAACGCTTCGAGCAGACGGACCTGCCGCGGTGACGTATCCTGGTACTCGTCGATCAGCCAATGATCCCAACTCTCGGCAAAGGTTGTCGCCGTCTCCGGATGCTCTCGCAAAAGACGCAACGAAAAGAGTTCTAAATCTTCAAGCTCAATAAGGCCTGAGCGACGTTTCTCTTCCGTCAGTCCAATCCAGAAGCGCTCGGCCAACTGCAAGACGTCAGCATTGAAACCGCTCGTCTCACCCAGCGCACTCCACTCTTTTCGAACGAGCGCTGTCGCTTCCGATAGATCATCAAAAACTTCCGTCCATTTTTTTCTCGAAAAATTCACTTTCGGATTCGATCGATTCTGAATCGAAGGACGGGCTTCCAAGAGCTGATCAATGCGATCAAGGTGAGGCAGTGAAATCTCATTCTGAATGTCGCCAATTGCGACTTTTAAAAGACCGAACCATTCCAACATCGGTTCCCATTGCCGATTGCCCGAATCCTTGATCTCGTCTTCTGTCTCAAGAATCGGCGGCATACAAACGGCCAAGTCGTCCGCCCAAAACCGCGAAAGATCCTCGACTGTCGCCGGTCTCGCTTCAGGAAACTCCGAGTGGATTTGCGCCAGACGGTGCAACACACCCATACTTCGTCGAAATCCAAAACTTGAAATCAAACTCTCGGCCACCGGATCTTTTAAAATCTGGTGCGCCACTCGGCTAATCATGCTGCGACGTTCATCCGCCTGCGCCACTCGAAAGGCCGGATCAAGCCCCGCCTCCTGAGCGAATGCACGCAGATAACTCTCCATCACACCGTGCATCGTGGTGACAAAGAGCTGACTTCGCGACGAAACAAACGGAATCAGTTTTTTTCGCAAAGCCTCGCTTCGAGGGTCATTTACCGCGGAAAGCTCAAGAACTCGCTGCATCAGTCGAACACGCAGCTCTTGGGTCGCCATTCGAGTAAAAGTCGTCACCACAAGCCTTGGCATCTCGCCTTCGTGCTCACGACTCCAATCTTCGGCAATTCGGATCACACGCTCGACGAGATTATACGTCTTTCCGGCGCCGGCGCCCGCTCTCCAGAGCGAGGGACGCAGTGGTTCTTGATGAAGTCCCATCTTACTCGCCCCCCTCTCCATCGATAAACTCGACAGCCGGCTTACGACACGCCAAAACCCACTGACACGTCTCGCAGTGCTTCGCCTTGTAAGGCCGCGGTTCAAATCGCCCGTCGCGCAAGACCGACATCACATCGCGCATTCGTTCGCGCGCCTCAGTAAAGCTCTCGATGAGATCCGCTCTTGTCTTTGGCTGCTTGGAATTTCCGCGTGGCTCCTCGAATAGATCCGCGGCAAGTTCGACCACCCGCAAACCACTTCCTTTTTCTTTTTCCGTCAGATCAAAGAGGAAGGCACCCGCCGTCTGCAGCTTCTGACTCGCGAATGTCGCGGCCTCTGGTAACATTTTTGTCGAATCAAACAGTCCCTCTTCAAGAGCCATCGCATAAAGTAACGGTTGCCAAAAATGATTCGACTTCCACGCCGAAAGCGTCCGTTCGCGCGCCCGATTCTTATAGTCGATCAAAACAAAACGTCCATCGACAGCGCCCTCACTTCCCGCAACACCGTCAACACGATCGATGCGTCCAGAAAATGGCAAGACCCCTGAGGCACCAGCAGCCGCCCATTCCCCTGTCATCGCGTCGACAACGCCCTTGACCTCAAGCTCGACAGCCATTGTTCTGAGCTTTGGAAACGCTGCTCGACTCTCTCTTTCAACCGCACTCACCGCCTGGCCAAGTTTGACAAGTTTGCGCCTGAGTAAAAGCCAGGCCTGATCCGTTCGAACAATCGGCCGCTTATCTTCAGCCTCGATTTTCAACTTGGCCGCCTCGAGCAATGTCTCAATCTCGCCGTCCGTTTGCTCGGCGAACTGCAGTCGTCCCAAAGCTTCGAGGAGTGCGTGCTGAAGTTTTCCCTGCTTCATCGCTGCTGGATCAAGATCAAGCTCGCCCTGAGTTCGTGGCCCCAGCACGGAATCAAACGCGTAGCGAAGTGGACATTTCGACACTGCGTCCACCATACTCGGCGAGAGCCTGGTCACGGCACCTGCGCCAAAATGCGCAGCAGCCCGCTCTCCACGCTCGCGCGCCAAACGCTCACGAGTAACGTCTGAGCCCACGGCCGAAACACTCCGCTGCGCCAATAAATCCAAACGCGTCATCGCCGGCACACCCTGTTCCGGCACTTCCCCAGAAGAACTCCACGCGCCCGCAAGCCAAGTCCACGACGGCGTCTGAACTGTGCCCAGAGCATCGGTATCAGCAAATGTCAAAATCGTTTCGGTGCGCGACTGTCCAAGAATCCATCTGGCCTCAAACTCGGCTCGACGGCGATCCTCACCGTCCAGAGCCCAACCGGTCGCGCGCTCAATTGAACGAATATCAGCGCTCTGAATCGCCGTGCTTGAGTTCGATCGCAATGCGCCATCGTGAAGCCCCATGACCACGGCATGCGTCACCTCAGCGCCATCCATTGCACCGAGTCCCAGACATTGCACGCCGATGGGGTCACCGGGAATCGTCGTCACTTCGGTCTTGGCGGCGAGCTCGCCAAGATACTGCACCCAGCGACTGGATTTAAATGCGATATCAGGCGGACACTCCTCGAGGACCGCCTTGAAGAGCGACACGATTAAATTCGACAGGCGATCAACGTCATCATCGACTTGAATCAAAAGCGCGGCCTTCATCATAAACTCATCGCGCGCCATCACGTCGTCACTCCAACGACCGCGATCGCCGGCGGACTTTTCATAGAACGCCATCAATTCGGCTGAGAGCTCAAGATCCGAACTATCGTATATATTGGCAAAAAGCTCCGCAAACTCAGTAAACGAAAGGGGCGGAGTGCCCGAACCAAAAACATCGACCTCAAGATCGCGCATCTGCGGCAACGACACACGCGAGCGCAAACGCGCAAGCCAACGCATCACATCTGGAAACGAGTGCAGCGCTGTAACCACCGACTTACTTGTCGCTATTCCTTCACACTCCAAATGAAGAGCAAGGACCGGCCAATAGGATTCAAGATCGGGAGCCGCAATGGCGATGCTTTCTGCCGGCACTCCCGCTTCGAGCCACTGTCGAACGGAAGCGACAGCCTGTTTAACTTCAGCTGCGGCCGAAGGAAAACGCAGGTAGCGGACATTTCCGACATCAGGCGAAAAACCCTCGTCGATCCGCTGTTCCTCGACAACAACACCACGTGCCGGTGCCGCCTCCCGCATCCAATCCGCCGCCAAACGACTCTCTGGGTAGTCCGACTCCCATGCTGGTGATGGACGAAACACCGTCACCTGCCGCTTCTTTGCAATTTCGAGAAGGAGATCAGACTCAACCTGTGACATCTGCG
>JAEUWE010000181.1 GCA_016791465.1 Pseudobdellovibrionaceae bacterium | reverse complement strand
GCCGCCACCGCCGGGGACGATATACTGCTTGTCGTTGAGGCCACGTTCGCGGTCCCAATGCTTGCCTGGAGTCGTCAGTAAAACATCCTCGGGTGAAAGCCCTCGATCGACTCGAAGGGCGTAGACGACCATTTCAGGATGCGTTGCTGTGACCTTCTTAAGGTACTCAGGAGTGACGATGAAGTGAAGGGCCACGATTTTTCGTGGCGTTCCCCCGACCGAGGTCTTGTAGTGGTCGACGGCCGATACAAGAGTGCTGCCGGTTGCGCCCATTGGATCAGGAAAGAGAATGATCGCTCCATCGATGTCGCCGCCAATTTTTGCAGAGCCGAGGTGTGCTCCTGTGACCTGTTCCTTGTCGCCAGTGAGTCGACTGGCCAGGATGTGATCTTGGCGAAGAAGTTCGGGATCGAGAAGTGTGTTGAGCGCGTGGTAGCAGACGTGCGAGGGAAAGGTGCCGGCGCGAGCAAGGTTGACTGTAACGACGCGTGTTTCGGGATCTGGAACTTCGACTTCGAGTAGGCAATTGGGGTGGAACTCAGTCATTCGAGTTGGGACTGCGATTTTTCTGCGAGGAAACTCCCGCGCAATCACCATCGTAACCAGAGATGAATAGAGGCGTTCGACAAGGGTGTTGAGTTCGGGCTGTCGGCATTCGGGCGAGCAGAGACGGGCGAGCCAAGCGGCAAGGCAGGGATCATCGGCAATGTGGATCTGCGGGCCGTAGTGATGCGCGAGCATTCTCGGGTCTTAGCCGAGCTCGAGATATGCAGTCAAATCAGCTGATCAAGCGTCGCTCTGCGCATTAGCGAGGGAGGACGACGATGATCGTTTCGAATCCAGGTTGGGACGCCGGGAGGTTGACGCGGACGATGTAGCCGCCGCCGGGAACGAGATCAATGGCACCGCTCAGAGGTTCCTGGCGACTGGCTATTCCGCGTCGCAGTTGCACTTGGAGCGTGCCGCTGGCCATGCTTCCAGCGATCTGATCGGCGTGTGGCGTAAACATGAGCGCCGCCTCTCCTGTTGATTTTTTAACAACCACGGGAGTGCTTTGATCGCTCAGCTTGTTCTTTGAAACGTTGAGAACGCGGTAGGCACCGCGAGCTTCGCGCAAATGAGCTTCGAGCTCGGGGATAGGATGAAGACCGGGCTCGTTTGCTCCAAGACCCGTGAGCCACTCTGTTGAGGCTTCGGCCCATGCGAATGTGACAGCAGTGCCTCTGGGTTCAGCTGTCTTTGGAGACGCGCTGCCAGTAGCGGGTTCTGTCTCACGAAGAGGAGCGGCGGCCGCTGGTGCCGCTGCGATGGGCGCCGGAGGTGCGCTTTCGCTTGGACTTTGCTCTTCGTTTTCGGCCGAATCTTCGGCGGCTTTCTCTGCAATTTTTTGTTCAATGCGGGCGCGAAGTTCAGGAGAGGCATCGCTTTTTAGGAGGCGTGCTCGTGTTTGGCGTCGTTCTCCATTGAGACTCATTGGATCAGCATCTGTGAAGGGACGAATGGCGCGGATGGTTTGCACTGTCGCACCAACAGCGAGGAGAGCGACGGTGCCGATAAAAAGCGGGTGTCTTGTGAGAGGAGCCTTCTTGACTTCAACGCGCGACATATCAACACCGCACTTCGCGCAGTACTGATCGTCGGGCTGTTCGAACTCACATTTTGGGCAGCGGATCATCTTGTGTGATTCCATTTTACCCCCGGTGCTCCTTCCCCGTGACCGGCCTAAACCGACCATCCTCATACCAAAGGCTAACCCCGCGAAACCCTTTGGCTCTTTATATGCTAGCACGGGTGGCCAAATGACCCAAAACAGAATCCTGCTCTTGACGGTTTTCCCTGGTTCCCTTACCCTGAGGTGGAGCAAAGTGGCAAAAAGTGGGGTCTTTTGGGATCTGTCTTCGCGCTTTGTTCTGGTGAGTCCACGGAAGGACTCGGTTTTTAAAAGGCATGAGGCCCGGCGTGAAGTCTCCAAAAGGTTCAGACTCCAGATCCAGCCGTTCGGCTTCGAAGTCCGACGTCGATCGTTTTCGCGGTCGATTCGAAGTGAAACTCGATCCAAAAGGCCGTCTTTCGCTGCCGCCAGGGCTCAGGCTTTCTGAGAACATCGTGATTACAAACCACCGTTTAAACGGGCGAAACGCGCTTCACGGCTACACATTGGAGTCGTGGCAAAAGCTTGAGAGTCGAATTGAGCGACTTTCGCCACTTGAAGCCTCCGTGCAGGCATTTCAGAGATTTTATATTTCGGGTGGCCAGGTGGTGGAGCTCGATTCACAAGGACGGGTGCTGGTTCCAGCGGGGCTTCGCAAGTTCGCGGGTCTTGAGGCCGACGTGGTGGTGGTGGGCCTGGGTGATAAGTTTGAGATTTGGTCGGCTGAAGTTTGGAATGTGCTTTTCGGCGAAATGATCGAAGTTTTTGACCAGACGCTCGCTCGCATTGCGGTCCTTGATGAAAAGAAGGGCGAGGAGCGATGAGCGAGAATCATGTTCCGGTTCTTTTTAACGAAATCATGGAGCAGGCGGCTGAGCTTGCAGCTGAAAGTGGTGAGTTGAACTGGGCGCTCGATGCGACATTTGGTCGTGGTGGGCACACGCGCGGTCTGCTGGAGCGTCACCCTCGCTTGAAGGTGATCGCGCTCGATCAGGATCCATCGGCGATTGCCTATGGCAAGGAGACTTTCGCAGCAGAGATCGCAGCGGGTCGTCTCACACTGGTGGCCGCGAACTTTGAGTCGTTGGCCTCGGTTCGTGAGCGTTGTCCTGCGGGGTTTGATTTTATTTTGTTTGATCTTGGTGTTTCGTCACCACAGTTGGATTCACCTGAGCGTGGTTTTTCCTTTTACAACCAGGGTCCACTCGACATGCGAATGGATCCATCTCTAAAACGCACGGCGGCTGACGTGATTCGCGAGGCTTCTGAAGAGGAGCTTGTACGAATCTTTCGCGAACTTGGCGAAGTGGAGCGCCCCTACAAAGTGGTGCGAGCAATCGCCTCGGATCGAAAATTAAAGCCGTTTGTCGATACGGTTCAGCTGTCGGGTTTGATTGAGCGAGTGGATGGTTGGGCGAAAAAAGGATTTCATCCGGCGACACAGTACTTCATGGCGTTGAGGCTATTCGTGAATCGCGAGCTTGAGGTGATTGAGTCAGCGCTTCCTGCGGCGGTGGAGAGTTTGCGCCCCGGTGGACGGATGGCGGTGATCACGTTTCACTCACTTGAAGATCGTATTGTGAAGAAGTTCTTTAGAACGGCTGAGGGTGTGACGGGTGATGCCGTTCGGCGAAAGGCTTTTAAACCGACCTTTGGCGAGGTTGAGAAGAACTCCCGCGCACGAAGTGCTAAGC
>JAEUWE010000145.1 GCA_016791465.1 Pseudobdellovibrionaceae bacterium | reverse complement strand
CTTTCCATTTGGAGCCAGCCGTTGATTGCGAGGGGCCGTCACTTGGTTTTTGACCTCCCCGCTGCGTTCGCAACCCATCTTCCGTATTTTCTCATCGAGTTTGAGTGATAGCTCCTGATCCTCACGCTCAAATGCAGAATCCGAATACTTCTCGAACGTCACTCCAATAGGCTCAACGCACAGTACAGGCTCGCCCGCCGCTTCTTTCACCGTGATTTTTTCAACGCAAAACTTGTCCGTATCACCCGCTATAAGAGAGCACTTATGCGATACAAATCGCACTCCCGCGAACTCAGTTCCTTGTCCCGATTGACAATATGTCGTGCCACCCCGTGGAACCTCAGCCGCGCAAAGCGCTGCTATTCTAGGCCAAAGCTCACCCATGACTGCCGCTGGTCGATCGCAGGTAACCCGCAACTCAAACTCGAACGCCTTAGGCTGCATGCGCACACCCTCTGCCCACGACGCCGATGCACCCAAAAAAATCGAAAGGACGACGCCAATTGCTCTCATCGCTTTATTATAATCCGCTATAGGTCGGCCGATCATGTCCATGAGGTCCAGGTCCGGACGCAGTCGGCTACTATTTTCATACGCCCATGTAAACCTTCTCACAAGGAGACCGCTTTCTCCTCTCAAATCCAACACGACGCAGCCCCTATGGAACCCTGGTTGCATAACTCTGTCTCCGGCAATTCAATACTCACATGATCGCCACAGGAGAAACTCAGTGAAACTTTCATTCATCACATTACTCGCTTCAGCCTTTGTTGCCGCCGGTGCAACATCGCACGCCGCAGAATCATGCCCGAGCGCGTGGCCCGTCACAGCAATTGAGGGCAAAGATGACATCAGTCTACGCGTTGAGAGTTCAATGATTCACAATGAAGATATGGTGGGCGAATCGACCTTGCAGTTTTCGTCTGAATATTCGAGGTATGCACAGATCAACGGAGATCTCTTAACGGGATTCTTCTACAACCCGAAGACGAAAGCAGAAGTGTGGCTTAACATTGGTAAAATTGTTGAAACGAAAACGCTATCGGACCGACGCTGTCACAAAATTGAAGTCGATGGACAGATTAATTTTAGTGAGGAGACCGAATCCATCAAAGACAGCTGTTTTCCGCTGCCCTCCTGGATGTGCGGCCGAACAACTCACCACTCTCTTGAGCTTTCAACTCGCCACAATGGTGAATTGTTCAAACTGAAATCACTGACCAGCCTCAGCCGGTAGGCATAAAAAAAACGCGCCGATCAAGGCGCGTCTTTTTTTCACCGTAAAACGATGAACGACTAGTTGTACTCGAGTAAACCGCCGTTGCACTTCATAACGAAAGTTCCAACGTGCTGGTTGTTGTTATCGAAAATCGAAATCTTACCTTCAAAAAGAATCTCGTACGCTCCGGCCCACAACATGCGTGGCTGAGGGCTTCCGCCAAATGGCTCGGCCATCAGATCAAACATCTCCGGCTCAACGGCGTTCTTAATCGTCTTGCCAGCGCTATCCTTTTCGTAACGATACTTCTCTTTTACTTCAGGCTCTTTGCGTGGATCAGTCGGCACTTCAACGTAGTAAGTCTCCGTTGTCGAAAAGCCACGTGTGATTTGGCGGCTACCATCAACCGCAACACAGAACTCTGCCGAGTCTGACTTCAAGCCCGGAGTTGTTGGAACCGCTCCTGTGCCAGCACCGCCCAGATTGGCAGCGCCACCAGCGGCAAACACGACCGAAGACCCTACGAGAACCATTGCCATTGCTAACATTTTTGTCATGGGACCCCTCCCGGCCGAAAGAGATCCCACGTTCACCCATGCTACGCACCATTAGACGCAGCGCATTGCTACAGGCGACACCTTGGACGTCCAGAAAGCGGCGCGTCATTTTGGGCGCGACCACGCAAACTACTGCAAACGGGACAAAGAGTCCTGAAGCCGCGCCAAACGCTCCCGGTGACCATCCAACAAAGTCTTATCCGCCGCCACCAACTCCTCCGGAGCATTCCGGACGAAATTCTCATTTCCGAGCTTCTGGGTGAGGACCGTGATGTCTTTTTGGATTTTCTCGATCGTCTTTTGGATACGCTTCACCTCTTCGGCGATATCAACAATCCCCTCCAGCGGAACGATCACGTCGATCGAAGCATCGGTCAAACGCACGGGAGTCACCGCGCACTTTGCAAGGTTCCCTGCTTCGCCGATCTCGAGTGCCTCGACGCGAGCCATCCGGCAAATCGCGGGCTTGTTGGCGCCCAAAATTTTCTGAATGCGATCATCGCTTGGAGCTAAACGCACCTTGATCTCAACACCAGGTTTAATCTGGTTTT
>JAEUWE010000124.1 GCA_016791465.1 Pseudobdellovibrionaceae bacterium | reverse complement strand
ACGGCTTCGGGCGCTCAGAAGGAGTCGTTTGCGACTCCAGGTTTAAAAACCATCGCGGCACTTTCGAAAGTGACCGGTGTTCCTGAGAGCAAGCTTGTTAAAACGATGTTCTTCTCGACCAACTCAGGCCTTGATCCGAAGGACACCCAGCTTAAGCCCGTGGCGGTATGTCTCGCCGGCAATGACGAAGTGAATCCGATCAAGCTGAAGAACGTTTTAGGCCTCGCCAATCCGCCGCTGTTGCTCACCGATGAAGAAGTTCGTCAGGTGACGGGTGCAAGTCCTGGCAGCTGTGGTCCGGTCGGGCTCAAGATCCCGATCTACATCGATTCGGCGATGGCGAGTTTCGTCGACTTTATCGTCGGCGCCAATGTCGACGATCAGCATCTCAAAAACGTCAATATCGGTCGCGACTTTACTCCGCTCAAAACGGCGGATATTCGGCTCGCCAAGGCCGGCGACCTTTGCCCCGAGTGTGGTTCAAGTTCCAAGCCTGGCCACTATCGCTCAGTCCGTGGAATTGAGGTTGGTCACGTGTTCTACCTCGGCACCAAGTACTCAAAGGCGATGGGCGCAACTTATCTCAACACCGAAGGTGTGCCGACACCGATCGAGATGGGCTGCTATGGCATCGGTGTTTCGCGAACCATTCAGTCGGCGATCGAGCAGTCGCACGATAACGACGGCATCATTTGGCCGCGAGCGATCGCGCCATTCGACGTTCACATCGTCGTTCTCGATCCCGATCAAGAGGAAGTTCGTCAGTCGGCCGAAATCATCTACCGCGACCTTCAGGCGCATGGCCTTGATGTGTTCATGGATGATCGCGCCGAGCGTCCGGGCGTGAAGTTCAAAGACGCCGATCTTCTTGGTATGCCGGTCCGCCTCAACATCGGTGGGCGCGGTCTCAAAGAAGGTGTCGTTGAGTTGATCAAGCGCAAAGACAAATCGATGACGAAAGTGAAGGCCGAAGAAGCCACTGAGCAGACACTGGCGCTTCTGAAGTCGCTGTGATGGCCATGCCCAAAGATCCCGCGATTTTCGTCGCCCTCGATGTCGATGATCCCAAGCGTGCCGAGGCGCTCGCTGAGAAACTCAGCGGGCATGGCTTCGGTTTTAAGCTTGGCCCACGCCTCATGCTTCGCGAAGGCGCAGGCCTTGTCCGCTCGATTGCCCGACATGGTGATGTCTTTGTCGACTGCAAGCACCTCGATATTCCGACGACGATGGTCGCCGCTGTTCGCGCGGCCTTTGAAAGCGGCGCTCGCTACTCCACCATTCATGCGTCCTGTGGACCCAAGGCGATTCAAGCTCTAAAGCCGCTCACTCAGGAGTTTCCAGGCCATCGTATTTTGGCGGTGACCGTGCTCACCAGTTTTGAGCCCGAAACACTGCCCTTTGCTTGGAAAGGGACTTCGATTCAAGACCTCGTCTCAGGGCTTGCGCGAGAGTGCGCTGATCAAGGCCATCGCGCCTTTGTTTGCTCTCCGCACGAGGTAAAGTCTCTAAAGCAAATGATTCCCGATGGATACTTCGTCACTCCTGGAGTAAGACCCGCCGGAGGCGACAAGGGCGATCAGGTCCGAATCGAAACACCAGCCCAGGCGGCGCTCAACGGAGCCTCGAGCCTCGTGGTCGGTCGACCGATTCTCGAAGCGACCGATCCGCTCGCTGTCGCCATGCAAATGCAGAAAGAATTTCTGACAGGAGTTTGAGCCTTGAGACAACGTCCCGGAAAATCGTCGCGCCCCCATGGTCCTTCTCACCGCGGCGGCGGCAAAGCTGCGCCTCAAGGTGCCTCGCGCTCTTCCGCGCGTCCTCCTCGTGGCGACTCGGCTCCACAAGTCAGTCAGCCTCGCCCTTCTGTTCGCCCGGCGAACGCTCGTCTCGGGACGCGCCCTGCGGCCTGGACAGCGCAAAAGGGTGAGCGCCTGACCATCGGCATCCACTCTGTTCGCGAAGCGCTCAAAGTTCGCCCCAAGGCGGTTCGTATCCTAGGTCTTCGCGACGACTATCTGCGTGCCCCGCAACTCAAAGAAATTTTCGAACTGGCCGAGGCCGCCGGCGTTGCCGTTAAAGCGATGCCCAATGGTGAGCTCGATAGCGTTGGCTCCGGCCACCAGGGTGCCGCCGCCATTATCACCGAGATCCCATCGATTGACCGCGAGGATCTTCGTGCGCTCGAGAGCTGCGTGATTCTTGCCTGCGATGGTCTTGAGGACCCCGCAAACCTCGGCGCTGTCATGCGCTCAGCGTGGCTCCTTGGCGTCAAAGCGATTCTCATCCCTCAGGATCGCGCCGTCGGTCTGACTGTCGCCACCTCGAAAGTTGCGAGCGGTGGTGCTGAACACGTCCCTGTCGAGGCTGTCTCCAATCTTCCTCGCGAACTCCAGGAGTGGCGCGATGCCGGCTTCTGGATTTTTGGTTTGGCTGAGAAGGGCAAGGCCAAGGCGTGGGATATGAAAATTCCAAAGAAGGTTGTTTGGGTTCTTGGCTCTGAGTCCTCAGGGCTTCGGATCACCGTCGAGCGCGCCTGCGATGAGCTTGTTCAGCTTCCGCAAGTGGCGGGTGGCTCGAGCTTCAATGCGGCGGTTTCGGCGTCGATGGCGCTCTATGAGACCTGCCGACAGCACGCCAATATGCCTACAAAATAGACTCCTTGAAAATCCATCAAGGAATTCTTTGACTCTTTTCCTCCGGCTACCCTAAATGGTGGGTCGGATCTCGATTGTGAGAATTGCTGGCTTAGCTCAATTGGTAGAGCAGCTGATTTGTAATCAGCAGGTTGCGGGTTCGAGTCCCATAGCCAGCTCCATTTTTTTAATCGATGTTCCGCGCTTCGAAGAAGTCGTACAAGAGTTCGCTTACGAGTCTCTTTTTGTGCGGAGAGGTACCCAAGTGGCCAACGGGGGAAGACTGTAAATCTTCTGGCTCCGCCTTCGCAGGTTCGAATCCTGCCCTCTCCACCACTTTTAGTGATTTGATTTGCGAGACGACATTGAAAAATGCGTCAACTGTGCGTACCTTTGTGGGTGTGTTTTTTGTGGTGAGCGGGAGTAGCTCAATTGGCTAGAGTATCAGCCTTCCAAGCTGAGGGTTGCGGGTTCGAGACCCGTCTCCCGCTCCAATTTTTCAGTTCAATGCCGTGTCGGTATATCGACCGCGCCGGCTTTGCCCATGTGGCTCAGTGGTAGAGCACGCCCTTGGTAAGGGCGAGATCGCGAGTTCGATTCCCGCCATGGGCTCCATTTTGTATCGCTCCGTCTTCGACTCCGCTGTGCTCCTTCGCGGGGCTCAGTCGCAATTTCTTTTGTACCGCTCCGTCTTCGACTCCGCTGTGCTCCTTCGCGGGGCTCAGTCGCAAATTCTTTTCTACCGCTCCGTCTTCGCCTCCGGTTTTTAGGATCTTGCCCATTAACGGGGGCACTTCGTCTTTTGTAGGAACTTTCGTTTAGCTGCAAAGGACCCGAACTCTCAACCGATAGTTTTGAAAGTTTCTAAATCCATAGGCTCGCCTCGAAATCATTTCCAT
>JAEUWE010000120.1 GCA_016791465.1 Pseudobdellovibrionaceae bacterium | reverse complement strand
CAGGGTGATACGATGGGTGAAACATTCACATGGAGTTGAATGATGCATCCAGAACCGAGCAGGAAGCTCAAAGCAAAAATTAATGAAGAGTCTGTACCTGCAAAAAAGCGAGGAAACGAGCTTGATGGCAAACGATGGATTCAAAATTCGATTTCTATATGGAGTGATCTCTCCAAAGAAGCTGAAGAAAAAAAACTCGACCATCCAGCGACGTTTCCTTGGAAGCTTGCTGCAAGAATAATAGAGACGTTCACGAACTCAAATCAGAGAACTATATTAGATCCGTTCGTCGGCATAGGATCGACATTGGCGGCTTGTCACATGCTGAACAAAGACGGAATTGGATTGGACATTTCTAAGGACTATATTTCCGCTGCACAGAAACGCATTAAGCAGCTGCCGCCAGTGCTGGCTAAGCGTCAATCAAAGATTCAGCTTATACAATCCGACGCCTTAAATGTCCTGAACCACGTGAAGCGCGAAACTGTGGACCTATGCTTCACCAGTCCCCCGTACTGGAATGTTCTCACTCAAAAGCGTTCGGCGGATATGAAAGAAGTCCGAGACTATGTTAGACCGAAAGGAAACATTGGTCATATTGAGTCATACGAAGAGTATATCCTGGCAATGCAAGAGATCTTCGAACGCGTTTACGAAACACTAAAGCCCAACGCATATTGCGTAGTAAATGTGATGGACCTACGCAAAAAGGACATGTTTTTTCCGCTTCATATGGATCTATCTCGCGCCCTGATTGAAGTTGGATTTGAGTTGGATGACATAATTATCTGGGACCGCCGAAAGGACTATAACAACTTTCGACCACTTGGCTATCCAGCTGTATTTCGCGTCAATAAGGCGCACGAATTTCTTCTGATTTTCCAAAAGAAACAGAGATGGAACAAGTAACGGATCACGAGTTTAGCTATTTCCTCGGACTATGCGTGACCAGAGGAGAAATGACTTCGGACCGGATGCTTATCCGGTTTCGTTATATTACCCCTACAATAAAGCTGCCCCCAGATTCCGATGCGGACTTGGCTCGGAAATCTAGGGAGTACATCATTGATGTCACGACGCTTCAGCAACATCTCGGCACTTTCTTCGAGACGCAAATTACAGCCGAACAAACAGAGTCGGATTTTTCGATTAACGTCCCAATGCGAGAAGGCTCATTAGCACAGAAAATTCTTGTTGGTGTTCTGGGTACACGAAACTTTTCTTATAAGCAGGCAAGAGTTCCCGCGGCGATCTTGAGTGCGAGTAAGGACATCAAAAGAACGTTCCTTAAGGGGGTCGCTGACGCCTGCTCATGTCCAACGTACAGTGATAGAGACCAGCTTTCCCGGTGCCGCATTTGCCTCGACATACCATTTGAGAATTGGCTTCTTCCAATAGAGCTTTGTCGGATGATGCAAGAAGACTTAGATGTAATGGTTGATGGAATTCTGTGGGGACACCCAAATGTTCGTGCTCCAAACATGCCGAATTCGAGATCATGGGCCAAAGAACATCGGATGAGGGTGTTTGCGACTGAATTTCAGAAAGTCGGTTTTCGATTTGAATTCAAAAATGAAATTTTAGGTGAGTTTGTAAAATGGAATCAGACGAAGCCACTTTCTTTGAAGTATTGCTGGGCGAACAAGGGAAGGGAGCGGGCCAAGCCTGCCCATAATGGCGAGAGCGACCAGCGCATTCCGATTGGGCAGCGACAGCATTTTAACAGTTTTAGAGGAATTTGTGTGTCGATAGGATGTTGCCAGCGGGAGAAAGCATGAGCGTCGTTAATTCAGAAGCGGATTTATACGAGCCAGTACAAACTTGGCTGCAGGGGTTTCTCGAAGAAACATTGAAAAAAAAAGCGTTGGCGGTAAAGAGCTACGTCGGCGCCGACGAAGTCTTGTCGAGAATTTTGATTAGAGAAGGGCTCATCGATAATATTTCTAATGCCGTATTGTTTGATCTGAAGATTGATGTATTCGCAGTTGTTACATTTAAAAATCGGACCGAGCTAGTTATAGTAGAGTGCAAGAAGGATACGCTAGGCCTGATTGATCTTGGTCAACTAATTGGCTACTCCCAAATAATTAAACCTTGGATTTCGATCCTGCTGTCGCCCAGAGGCGCAACAAGTGGTTTGCACAATTTTCTGGTAAATCATGGAATGGATCATTTGCTTAGCTATGGAGATGATCGAAGGAGTCTCATCACAAAATGGGACGTAATCCGCAAAGCACCTGACTATTTTTCTGTGATTCCGCGAGGAGCACTGGATCCAGTCAGTATTGTTTAAGTGCTATTCTGTAATCTCAAGCGGGCGCGAAGGAGGGGCTTCGATTATCTCCTCAGTAGGTAATGCACGACTAGTTGCAAAAGCCAAGAAAGCGTCGGCGGAAGAGAAGGAATCGAAACAGTCCGAGTGGGCCGGATACGCCTTGAACTCCTCGCTCATCAAAGCGAAGTCAGCTTCAGAAACAATGTCGCCACAAACGATACAAATTTGCGTCATAGTCGGTGGTGATACCAAAAGGTCACATGGGTTGAAAGCTGGAATTGCTGGTGCAACGCACAAGCCAATACTTAGATCAAACTGTGCCCCTTGATTGGGCATTCTGATTCGTGAATCGGAACCTCATCGGCCAAGACCGGCTCTGCTATGTTCATTGTTAGAATCTAAAAATTGGAGATTGATGAACGGATTCAGAAGCTTGGAGCACCATGTTAGGTTGATGAAAGAAATGAGCCGATTCAGCCAGTTGTGTTGACATCAGATTCGAGACTCCGATGTACAACGCAGAGAGCCTAAAGCGGCAAAACTGGGGGATCTTAGGGCTACCTTTGCAACGCTCTTGTTACAGAAGGGCCTAGAGCCTATCAAGGTGATGAAGCTAGGTGGCTGGAAGACATTGAAGACAATGATGATATACGTCAGAAAGGCCGGCGTCGACGTGGCAGGCACTTTGGACGACTTTGTTTTGCATGATCCTGAGAAGCGAAATGGGAGTCTGATTGATCTTTTTTCTTCTGAAAACAGAGCCAAATAGAGAGGCGGTCGTGATTTGTCGTTAGACAAAAATAAAAGTCAGCAAATTCAAGAGCTTAGATTTGCAGAAGAATCTGAGCCATTTTTTTCAGGCAAACCGCGGTTCTTCTGGCGGTGAACAATCTAAATCGCTCCAATTCTTCGATAGATCTCAATTTTCGATTTTGGCCATTCTTGTTTCCATTTTTTAAGTCGAACAAGCCTGTAAGGTTCGTAGAAATCTTGGCCGGGTTTTTCAAAGTAAGTTTCGTCATCGAGAACGTAGGCTGCGTGAACTGGCGTGTTCTTTCGAAGAAAAACAAGCACGTCGCCACGACGAGGTGAATCTGATTTTTCTTTCGTGAAGCCACGTCTCGCGAGTGACTCTTCCAGCAGTGCCCAGTGTGCCCATTGATTGACAATTCTATTCTGCCAGTTCGGCGAAATCATCCCAATCACAGCGCCGAAGCAGTTCGCGCCTGAGGTCTTTGGATAACGATTTACGATTTTAGTCAGCCGCAGTCTTTGAAGTTCATGTTGTGCAATCGGGGAGAGGTGTTCGACCTTTACTGTCCCGTAAGTAATCACTTTATTTTGCCGAAACCAGGACTTCAGACACTCGATCTTTTCTGTACGGCTCAATGAGCGCAAGGTAGCTGCGGTTAACCACACGTGCCTTGAGAAGCGAGGAAGTTTTCGCCGTAAGCTCTTTGATATTAGATCCTGTCGAATGAGAGTGGGAACTTTCAATCTGATCTGCGCCGAAGCAAGTTTGTCTCTGAGATCTTCATCAAGTTCTTCGACTAGCCCCAACGAAAACCAAGCGCCATAGGCGGCGTTATTCAGAGAGTATCCATACCAACTCCGATCATTCAACTTCCAGAGCTCGACGGCTTGAGCACGAATTTGTTCGGCGCTCATAATGGGCACAGGAAGCTCGGGGTGCTGCACGTTGGGAGCAAAGAATAGGAGGTCGCCCATGGGCGGGACGCACTTTAGCCAATGAGCGAAATCCGCCCCAGTCGGTTTAATTAACATAGGGACAGGCTATCTCATTGAGCGTCGGGTTAAAAGGTGTGTGCGATAGTTTTGACGACCAACAATGCTCGCCGTTGTGAGTGAGTTTGAGTGCTCGCTGAAACCACGCTTGATACCGGAGACAGCGGGATTTGTCATCTTCTTCACCGCGCGCGACGTGACTAGGAATGGTGGTTCTTGTCCCACCAATAGACGCCGTGTTCGGTGAGTTGGCGTTTGAAGCCGACGGCCTCGTATATTTTTATCGCGTGATAGTCGGGGTCGGCGCACATCACGAGGTGGTCGACGGCGCCCGAATCGAGAAGACGGCGAGAGGCTTCGTAGACGAGGGTTTGGCAAACTCCGCGTCTTTGAAAGTCCGGCGCAGTGCTCACGGACTGAAAGCGCCCGACCCGCTGATGGTGAACGAGCCCAAGTCCACCAGCGAGTTGACCATTGAGAAAGCCGCCGTACCACTGTCCAAAACCGGCGCGCTCCATGGCTTGGTAGCGCAGAGCCTGTGTTCGATAAAAGCGTTCCCACTCACTCGGTGGCAAATTGTCGTGAGACGATGCGACTTGAACGCGAATCATCTCTTCCCACTCGGATTCTGTCTGGAGTCCTCGAACCACGAGCTCTGAATTGTACTTGAGTGGCCGATTCACGCTTGAGGCTGAAAGCACGGCCGTTGCTTCGAGAGTGAAGCCGTTCGCAATGAACTCATCGATCTCGCCAATCGTGCCGTCGGCAGAGTCCCAAGCGAGAGTGATGTGATGGATCTTGGGATTAGTAAATTCACTTTTGAATGCTTGAGTCCACGCCGCAAAGTCGCCTTGCCGCGGCGGTCGATCGAAGACCAAGAGATTGCCCCAGAAAAAGTTCGGATTGCTCAGAGTATGAATCGCCCAATGATCGCCGCGATCCACGGCCATTCCATCAAAGGCCGTGAAAATCAGCTGTGAGCGGTATCCAAGCGAACGAAGCTCCATTGTTCCTTTCCATAGGCGTGCATCGCGAGTTGCGCTGGGCGCTCGCTCGGCGCAGACTTTGGTTAAACCACCGAACGGCAATTTGCAAAGCGAGCGATGAAATGGACCTATTTGAAGCGATACAGAAACGCCGGAGTATTCGTCGTTACAAAGAGACGCCGGTTCCGGAGACGGTGATTGAGCGGGCGCTTGAGATGGCGGTGCTGGCGCCGAACTCGTCGAATACGCAGACGTGGGACTTCTACTGGGTGCGCACGCCAGAGAAAAAAGCGGCGCTGGTGAAGGCGTGCTTCTCGCAGTCGGCAGCGCGCACGGCGGCCGAGCTCGTCGTGGTTGTCGCAAGTCCAACCCAGTGGCGACGTTCGCAGCCGTATTTGATTGATTGGGTCCGCAGCGTGCGGGCTCCAAAGTCGGTGATTCTCTACTATGAAAAACTGATTCCGGCGATGTATCGCTGGGGCTTTTTGAACTGCATTGGATATACGAAGTGGATTGGTTTGACAGTGGCGGGGCTCTTTAGGCCCGTTCCTCGCGGGCCAAACACTCGTCGCGATATACAAGAGGTGTCGATCAAATCGGCGGCGCTTGCGGCAGAGAATTTTGTCCTGGCGATCACCGCACAAGGCTATGCGACTTGTATGATGGAGGGGTTTGACGAGTGGAGGGTAAAGCGTATTTTGGGGCTTAGCCGGACTGACCGAGTGGTGATGGTCATTGCCGTGGGTGAAGAGGCCGAGCGGGGTACTTGGGGCCCACAGTATCGGATTCCGATCGAGAAGGTCGTTCATCGCGTTTAAAAGCGAAAAGAGCCGCGGGCCGACAGAAACCTCGTAAAATTGCCAGTGTTTCGCGGCCGAATTTTCATTTTTTCAAGTGCTCTCACGGTTTTGTTAAATTGCAGTTAAAATCGGCGTTTATGCTGAATTCCCAAGAAGTCCAATCGCTCGAAGTGTTCGAAAATCAAGTCGCTGACTCTGACCTTCCGTTGTCGTTGTACTCGGACAAGATTGCAGCCATTTCTCTTCTTGAAGGCGTCTCGCTTTTTGAGTTGATGGGTGTGACGTGGATGATGGCGCTCACATACGAGAACTGGAGTGCTGAAACCCACACACATGCGTACGATGAAGTTCGACATACCAAAATGATTCAAGACTGCGCGCGCGCGGCCCGGTGGACCTTGTCGGACGAGGACCTTGTCAAAGAAACGAAGTTGAGTCGCGCTTTTTATCAAGAGACAGAGCTCTACTTACAGAAACTTGCAAAGCGCGTGTTTCGTCTGACGTTCCATCAGCGAACCTGTGATTCAGTCTTTGCGATATCGTCCTATGCACTGCTTGCATTTTTAATTGAGCGTCGGATTATGCGCATCTATCCGAATCTTGCAAAGTTTGGCGCGACAGAGGAAATGCGCTCTCTTGCAAAAGAGATCGTTCGCGATGAGCGCGAGCACCTGACGCTTGTGACAGGAAAGCTTCCCGAGGGCCTTGATTTCGCGGAATCATCGCAAGACAAAATCATTCTCATGGAAAAGCAGTTGGCGGCCGAGTGGATCGCCAATCTCAAGGCGGCATATGGCCGCATTTTGGGATAGAACAATGAAGGTGCTGCTTTTTCCTGGCCTCGATGCGTTGTTCGTGACGTCAAAGATGAAGCGCTGGCTTCAATACGAGTATGTTCAGCATGCGCTTGATCAGGCTTCGCGCGATCTTTCAGAGGCGACAGAGAAAGAAGAAAACCTTCGTTCCTTTATTGCCGACACCCACCGCCCGCATGCCGTTGACTTGGATCGGTCGTTGATTGCGCTAACGGCGCTCCAGGTTGCGATCGCGGATGAGCTCAAGCGTGTGGGTCACCGCTGGGATCTTGTTCAGGGCTGCAGCCACGGTGACATCGCGCGCTCGGTTGTTTGCGGAAGCGTTTTGCTCAAAGACGCGATTCATCTCCTCTGGGCTTTTGCGGAGCTGCGCAAGCTTTTGCCCAGCGGAAGTACGTGTACTGTTCGGACGGTCGACGGCACGCCACTGAAGCAAGAGCATCTTGATTGGTTGGAGGCACAAAGTGCACCGGTGAGTGTTTGGTCTGACGGCCACGGCACCATCGGCACTGACACTGCGAATATGGCGGCGATCTGCGCACAGGCGTCGTCGCAGGGCTTGAAGATCAAAGACATGTTGCCGTTTCCGGTTCATTCTCCAGCGCTGATGCCGGCTTATGATCTCTTGCAGAAGACGGCGAGCCAGTGGCCGGTGACCGACCCGCACACGCCGACGTTCTCGAGCATCTGGGTCAAAGACATTGGAAGTGCAGACGCGATTATCCGCGAGGCTTTGGATTGTGCCATTGAACCCGTTCGCTGGAAGGATACGCTGACACATCTTTATGAGGAGAAGGGTGCTCGCGAATTTATCAATGTGGGCCCTAGCAATACGCTGACCGGCTGGTTGATGAGCGGAGATCTCTTTGACGAGCTGAAGGTCATTGAGTCGTGGGAGGCCCTTAGTGCTGGCAATTAGCCTGACACTGCTTCTGATCGCCTTTCGTCACTTTATAGGCCCCGCGGCTCTGTATCATCATTTCTATGTTGCTGATAAAGACCAGTGGACCGCGGATCGAATCCAAAGTCGTTCACCCTCTGAAGCGAGCATCGTCTGGGACAAAAAGCAGACACTTCGTTCTATCCTAACAGATGGTTTAATGGTTGCGATTGTCTTGGCGCTGGTTTCGTCAGGTGCAGTCGAGTTTTCTTATACGATGAGTGCCGATCAAATTCTGCCGTCGATCTTTGCCTTTGTCGCGCTCCTCTTTGCACAGGACCTGTATTTCTACGTTACTCACTACGCGCTTCACTTGCCGCCGCTCTATCGCCGGGTCCATGCCCTTCACCACCGCTCGACAAATCCGACGCCGTGGACCTCGTTCAGCGTTCACTTTGTCGAGGGATTTACTGAGCTGATGTTTTACCCGCTCGTCTTCATGCTCTTTAAGCTGAACATCTACGTCGTTCTTCTCTATGTATTTGTGACGACAGCAATCAACCTCTTTGGCCACGCGGGATTTCGCCTTGAGAAGTTCGCGCTTGGTCGCGTGCCCGGATTTTCGTGGGTGGCACTTTGCGCATTTCACAATCGCCACCATCAATCGTTCACGGGCAATTACTCTCTCTACTTTCGTATCTGGGACAAGGTGTTTGGCACCGAATTTAAATAGATCGCATCATGAAAAGGCGAAAAGTGATTTCGCTGCTCGGCCCTGCCACTCGAACCGATTGAGAAACTTGAGATCCATCAAGACGGCAATGTCGGTAACAGTGTAGCCGGCGGCGGTGAGGGCGGTTGCCGCTGCTGTCAAAGTGCCTCCCGTCGCGAGCACGTCATCAATAATAATCACCGAGCCCGTCCCCGCTTTGACCTCGATGGTGTCGGTTCCGTACTCGAGGGCATATGAATGTCTGACTGTTGGCGGAGGAAGTTTCCCTTCTTTGCGTACAGGAATGAATCCGATGTTCATTTCATGTGCGAGAGCGGCGCCTAGAATGAAGCCCCGAGACTCGATTCCGGCAATTCGCGTGATGTTGTTTTCATTGACGCTTTCGCGAACAAGCTCGGCGAGCTCTTGAATCAGCTCAGGAAACCATTCGGAGGCCAGTAGCGGCGAAATATCCTTAAATATGATACCTGGCTTTGGAAAATCAGGGACATCGGTGATCAGCTTAAGAAACTTCGCATGAGTGTTTGTCATGAGCTAAGCCTATGGCTATCGTGGTTTTCATGTCGAGCTTAAGTGAGCGCGTTGCGCGAGAAACTATCTGTGAAATCGGTCGTCGGCTCCATCAAAAGGACTGGCTCGCAGCCGCCGATGGCAATATCAGTCTTCGGCTTGCGAGCAATAATATTCTGATCACGCCAAGTGGTGTCCATAAAGGTTATCTGACGCCTGATGAGATTTGCCGCATCACGATCG
>JAEUWE010000087.1 GCA_016791465.1 Pseudobdellovibrionaceae bacterium | reverse complement strand
AGCGCACACATCAGCACGCGCTTCAGCAATCTTGCAGGCAAATTTCGACTCAATCCGTGAGAAACGATCATCGCATCAAAATGCTAAATCATTTTCTCCTGAGCGAGAACACTAAACTCCCGAGACCGATGCTTCTTTAGCGCTGTAAGCAGCGCCTCCGCGGCATGACTCTCTGTGATACAAGGGATTGAGAAATCGATACAGCTCCGACGAATGTCGAAACTCGCCTCAACCGCACGGCGACCAGAGGTCGTGTTGATGACCAGCGCAACCTGACCCGAGCGGATTCGATCCACGCAGTTCGGTCGGCCCTCGTGCACCTTTTTCACCGGCACACAGTCGATCCCCTCGTTAAAGAGGAAGCGCGCAGTTCCCGATGTTGCCGAAAGACGATACCCCATCCCGACCAAAGACCGGGCCAGAGGCAGAAGCGAATCTTTGTCGAGATCGCGAAGCGAGAGAAAGACCTCGCCGGTTGGCGGAATATTGATGTGACTTGCGATCGAGGCCTTTAACAACGCCTCGGCGTAATCAATCCCCCGCCCCATACTCTCGCCCGTCGACTTCATCTCTGGACCAAGAATCGAATCGGACTCTGGAAACTTCTTAAACGGGAAAACGACTCCCTTGACCGAAACGTCGTCCGTCGCATCCCACTGGTAACGCGCCGGCTGAACCTCAATCGACTTACGCCCAAGAACAGCTTGAACACCAAGATCGATCATCGGAATCCGCGTTGCCTTACTCACAAACGGCACCGAGCGCGAACTGCGAGGATTGGCCTCGAGCATGTAAACTTGATCATTCTTAACGGCGAGCTGCAGATTGAGATGTCCAATTGTATCGAGCCGGACAGCTAAGCGCTTAGCGAGGTCTTCGATCTTCTCGCAAATGCTTTTCTTTAAACGCTGTGGCGGCAACACTCCCATCGAATCTCCGGAGTGCACCCCAGCTGCCTCAATGTGCTCAACAATTCCGCCAATGACCATCCAATCGACGCCACGAACAAGATCGACATCGACCTCCAGCGCACCCTCAAGGAACTGATCCATCAAACAGGGTTCACTGGCCGAGATGAACGAGCCATGTCGTTCAAAATAACTCGCGAGTTCGTCCTCGTTCTCAACGACTTCCATACGGCGGCCACCCAGCACGTAACTCGGCCGACAAATGACGGGGTAACCAATCCGTCCCGCAATCTCATTCGCCTCAGTAAAGCTCGCCGCCATACCGCTGGCTGGAATTTTAAACTGTAGCTCCTGGCAAACGGCCGTAAAGCGACCGCGGTCTTCCGCAAGATCAATTGACTCAAGTGATGATCCCAAAAGTTTATGCCCGGCGCCGACAAGTTTTGCTGCAAGATTAATTGGAGTCTGGCCACCCAATTGCGCGACAAAACCTTCTGGCTGCAGCCGATCTAAAATTTCAAGTACGTGCTCTTCGGTGAGAGGTTCAAAGTAAAGCTCATCACTCGTGTCATAATCCGTCGACACCGTCTCAGGATTCGAGTTGATCATCGCCACCGCGCGCCCCTCTGCCTGAAAGCGCTTCACGCCGCGAACACAAGAGTAATCAAATTCAATGCCCTGCCCAATACGATTCGGACCGCTGCCAAGAACGGCCACTTTAGGCTTGCTCGACTTGAGAGCTGGCTGTGGCTTCGTCCAATAGCTTGAGTAGTAGTACGGCGTCTCGGACTTAAATTCTCCGGCACAGGTGTCCACTTGCGAGAAGCCTGGGCGCATCCCAAACTTATGACGAAGCTTGCGAACTTCAGCCACAGTCATCTTACAGTGACGAGCTATCGCTGCGTCGGAAAAGCCAAGGCGTTTTGCTTTCAGCAACAGATCAGCGTCAAGATCGCTTGCCTCTTCAAGATCGGTCTCAAACGAAATCAGAGTTTGAATCTGCTCAAGAAACCACGGGGTAATCTGCGTAATCTCATGAATCTGCTCAAGCGTCATTCCTTCGCGGAAAGCCTGCGCCAAATGAAAGATTCGCTGCGAGTTTGGATGCGCCAAAAGGCGCTCCGAAAATACGACCGGAGCAAAGCCTTCAACTTTATTTTCAAGCGAAGAAAGCGCTTTATGAAGAGACTCTTTGAATGTGCGACCGATACCCATCACCTCGCCAACCGACTTCATTTGCGTCGTTAGCAGGTCTTGTGATCCCGGAAACTTCTCAAAGGCAAACCTCGGAATTTTCGTGACGACGTAATCAAGCGCCGGCTCATAGCACGACGGCGTTGATTTGGTGATGTCGTTTCGAATCTCCTCAAGCTCGTAGCCGACAGCCAAAAGCGCCGCAATCTTCGCGATCGGAAAACCCGTCGCCTTAGAGGCTAAGGCCGACGAACGAGAAACTCGCGGGTTCATTTCAATAACCACGCGCTCACCCGTTGTCGGATGGGTTGCAAACTGGATATTGGCGCCACCCGTTGCAAGGCCCACGGCCTCGATGATTTTCTTCGCTTCATCGCGCATCTCTTGATACTGGCGGTCGGTCAGTGTTTGCTGGGGCGCAACCGTGATCGAGTCTCCAGTGTGAACACCGCAAGGATCAAGGTTCTCGATCGAACAGACGATCACAAACGTTCCAGTTTTATCGCGAATGACTTCGAGCTCGAATTCCTTCCAGCCCAAAATACTCTCTTCAACCAGAACCTCTGAAGTCGGACTCTCTTTCAAGCCTCGGGCGATCATGCGCTCATACTCTTCAAGAGTGTAGGCGACACCGCCACCACCACCGCCCAATGTGTAGTTCGGTCTTAAAATCAGCGGAAAGCCGATGCGAACCGCAACGTCCATGGCCTGTTGATAGGTCCGAACCATCTCACTTTTTGGGTACTTCGCCCCAACCTGATCAAGAATATCGCGGAACGTCTCGCGGTCTTCCGCCGCGCGAATCACCTTTGGATCAGCACCCAACAGGCGGACGCCAAGGCGCTTGAGAATCCCCTGCTCATCGAGCTGCAGAGCCAGGTTGAGGGCGGTTTGCCCACCCAATGTCGGAATCACCGCATCCGGTCGCTCTTTTTCAAGAATCTTTTCAACAAACGGAACAGTCAGAGGCTCGATATAAACTCGAGTCGCCAGCTCCGGATCCGTCATGATCGTCGCGGGATTGGAGTTCACGAGGATGACATCAAGTCCCTCTTTCATCAGCGCTTTGCACGCCTGTGTCCCGGAATAATCAAACTCGCAGGCCTGCCCAATTACAATGGGGCCGCTGCCAAGAATTAAAACTTTTCGAACATCGGTCAGCCGAGGCACGTTAGAACCTCACCTTCTTCTCATTGGTATAGACATAATCAAGCTTCAGATGTCGGAACTGCTCGTACTTGTATCGCATCTTCATCAGCTTCAACATCACGGCCTCTGCTGCGATCTTCGCTTCTTGCTCATCTTCAATCTCGACAACATTCTTCAGTTCTGAGTCGATGAATGATCGCGCCTCGAGCGGGTGAAAGCAGAACGATCGCGCGAAAACAAAGTCTTCACCGTATGGAATCAAGCGGGCCTCAAAAACTTCTTCACGCGAAAACCCGATATTGACCGCGGACTCTCGCACCACGATCTCTTTGTCGAGCATCAGATCCCGAATGAAGATGTCCTGCCCGCGCAGACGCATAAATTCAAACAGTCCATGCCGTGCCTCCGAAAGAGCCTCAAAGTACGGCCGCTCATGCGACGTCATCGAAAAGTCCTGAATCTCAAGGGCGTACTGCGCTGGCGTAATAGTGCGATTGATCAGCAGACGAGAAAACAAATACCAATCTAAAAACTGTGACATCCGCATTTCAAAATGATGCGTTTGTTCGTCCATGATGCCCGCATCTTGGAAAAACTCTTTTTTGGCTACAGCCACTTCATCGCGCCACTTCTCACTGGTAAAATGAACAATCAGGCGATCAATGTATTCATCAAATGAAGGCGGCGGAGGCAACACTCCAGCAGCAGTAGACGATGCCGACTCTGAACTTACATTTGTGCTCATTTCCGAAGTCTTTCTATAAAGTAGTCAAACAACTGAACGGCCTCATGTGGACCCGGGTGACTCTCGGGATGATACTGCACGCTGAAGCAGAGCTTCGACGAACACTCAACCCCTTCGACCGTTCCGTCGTTGAGATTGGTGTGCGTAACACGTACGTCACTTGGCAACGTCTTATCGTCGACCGCATAACCGTGGTTCTGTGAGGTCACGTAGATCTTGCCAAGGAGTTGATCCTTAACCGGGTGGTTGCCACCGCGATGACCGAACTTGAGCTTAAACGTCTTTGCGCCAAGGGCACGCGACAAAATCTGGTGCCCCATGCAAATACCAAAAATCAGCTTCCAACCCAGCAACGCTCGAACGGTCTCGGTCGCGCCGACCACCGCTTCTGGATCACCAGGACCATTCGACAACATAATGCCATCGGGATTCCAGGCTCGCACCTCATCGACTGTTGCGCGCGAAGGAAACACCGCCACTTCGGACGCCCGCGAACAGAGCTCACGCAGAATGTTTTCTTTCGCGCCAAAATCCATCACCGCGATACGAGGTCCATTGGCGACCGCGCCATTGCGAACTTCGACTTGGCGACGACTGACAGCCCAAACCCAATCGGGCTCGCCGGTTTTTTTAGCCTTAATCAACGCCGCCGCTTTTTCTTTCGCCTCAGATTCGCTCGCCGCTTTGACGATCGCGCCCCACGGGGTTCCAAGGTCGCGCAGACGAAGCACGATCTCGCGCGTGTCGAGATCGCTCAGCATCGGAACGCCCGCCTCACCAAGCTGACGACGCCAGGACGAATCGCGTACCGACTCCTGCATTTCAACGCTGATAAATCCATCGATCCAAATTCGACGCGACTCCCAGAATGAGCGATCGATACCGTAATTTCCCTGCATCGGCGCCGTCATAACCATGATCTGATTGTAGTACGACGGATCGGTCGCGATTTCTTCGTAACCAGAGTGTGATGTGTTGAACACCACCTCACCCGCACGCGATTCACCACCGCGAAACGATCCCGCGTAAAGCTCCCCACTTTCCAGAACGAGGTAGCCCCGCATTGGAGATGCATTCATGGGTCGATTCATGTTCCAACCTCCAGCCCAAGGATCAGCGACAACAGCGCCGCGCGAATAACCACTCCATTGCCCACTTGCGCGAGCACGCGACTTCGTCCGTCCCGAATGACTTCAGGAGAAAACTCCAAACCGTGATTAATGGGTCCGGGATGAAGAATCAGCGCGTCCGGTCTGAGCAGATCAAGACGCTGCGGATTGAGTCCGTAGCGAGCGTGATACTCGTTTGCCGCACTCACGTCGAGATCTTTAGTTGCATGACGCTCCAATTGAATTCGAAGCCCCATGCAGGCATCAGCCCAAGGCAATGCCTCATCCAGTGACTCAAAAACTCGCACTCCCGGCATTTGCTCAGGAAGAGGCATCATCGTTTCTGGCCCACAAACTCCGACAGTGGCCCCAAGCTTACTGAGAAGATCAAAATTCGAACGCGCCACTCGACTATGGCGAACGTCGCCAAAAATCAGTACCTGCTTGCCCTCAAGCGAGCCCCACTCACGGCGAAGCGTGTAAGCATCGAGCAACCCCTGCGTCGGATGGGCCATGGTACCGCTTCCGGCATTGATCACGGGAATTCCAACGTGTGGCAGCAGCTGATCAAGCTCTTCTGACTGACCATAGCGAACCACCAGAACATCGGGCTTCATTGCTGCAAAATTCAAAACCGTGTCACCGAGTGTTTCACCCTTTGAGAGTGACGAGCCCGCCGAAAGTTCCATGGTCAGAACATCGAGCCCCAGCCGATAGGAAGCCATCTGAAAACTCATCCTCGTTCGTGTGCTCGGCTCAAAGAAAAGACAACAGACGACAGGAGCGCGCAAAGCACGGAACACACCGTCGTGAAGGCCTCGCGCCAGATGATCGGCACGAGAAAAAATAGCCTCAACTTCAGTTTTAGAAAGGATCCGAGTATCGAGAAGAGAGCGCCCCAGAAACGGCATCAACATGGATGCTATGTCCGCAGCTCAAACGGGGTCAAGGGATCGGCGAAAGGATTCGCTCCCAGCGGATCGATCTTTCAGCCCCAGGCCCATGCTGGACCGAAAACCAAACCACAAAGGCCCTGCCTTCGATTTGACGAAGAGGCACGGCGCCCCAAAAGCGAGAGTCTTCACTCTCGCCGCGGTTGTCACCGAGAACAAACACATGTCCCGGAGGAACAACCACCGGCCCAAAAAAATCCGCCTCATCGCGGCCCGATCGACTTCTGACCCAATGAGTCGTATCGCCAATTATCTCAGCCCCGCCCGCGGCCGTCACCACCTGCTCGTTGATCGACAAAAGGCCATCGCGGATTGCAATCCGATCGCCCTCAAGACCGACCACGCGCTTGATCAGGCTAAGCGAATCGTCTTGAGGGTGGCGAAAAACAACCACGTCACCGCGTCGAGGTGAGCGCGCAGCAAACGGCTCCATGCCAAACGGCAATCTCAAACCGTAGGCGCTCTTCCATGCCAAAACAAAATCTCCCGGCTCAAGCGCAGGAACCATCGATGCCGTTGGAATCCGAAGTGGCTCCACGACAAAAACACGCAAGGCACCAGCAACCAAAAGTGCGACCAAGATGGCCTCCAGCCACTCTCGCCAAACAAGCTTCTTAATTAATTTTTGATGCGTCACTGGTCGATTTTCACTCATCGTGAACTCTTCTCAGCGGCCGCTCCATCCGCCGCCCCAGATGCTCGAGAAAGTCGATTAAAGATACGATGCCAACGCATCGTGGAAGGATTGCAAACCCGCTGTAAACTCGGCAACCCTTCTTCGCAGCTCAGCCAAATTCCAAGCGCCTCACCGAGGAAGTCCTGCCGAGGAAGCGTACCCCAAACACGGCTATCCGCCGATTGATGGCGATTGTCTCCGAACATCGCATACTGCCCCTCGGGCACGACAACCGAATACTCCGGACCGTCTTCCTCAGTATCGGGTTGCACAGCCTGGCGGGAGATCTCAACTCGAATATCATGCGCTTTACCATTTCCGCAGTCTTCCGACAGGATCTGGTACTCGTCACCCTCATCTTTCAGACTGGTCGCAAGCGGCCGACCGTTGATCCGAACACGACCGTCTGGATACAGATCCACTTTTTCGCCGGGAAGACCGATCACCCGCTTAATAACGAAAATACCTGGCTCTGTCTGCGAACGAAAAACCACAACATCGCAGCGCTCTGGTCCAGACCTTTCGAGTAGCCATTGATTCGAAAATGGAAGACGCAATCCATAGGCAAACTTGTTCACATAGATATAGTCGAGCTCAAGTAGCGTCGGCATCATGCTGCCGGACGGAATGACGTACGGCTCAAAAACAATCCAACGGAAAACTAAAACCAGCAGCGCCGACAGAACAAACGAAACCACAGCCTGCCGCCATGTCCCCTGTTTGTTCTGACTGTCATCGTGCTGAGACGAATCTTCCATACCGTGAGTAGGGACCTAGCGGACCGAGTGAAGCAGACGATTCCACCGCACCGAAGCCGGATTACAGAGAAACGACAATCCCGGAACTGTGGTTTCACAACTGAGCCACACAAACATCGCTCGTCCCAAAATATTTTCAATCGGCAAAAATCCCCAGCGCCGGCTGTCGTGCGAGTTGTCGCGATTATCACCCATCATAAAAAGCTGTCCCGGAGGAACAACCCAAGGCCCTTCTGTTCGAGAAAAACCACCATCCTTGCGCAGCAAAATCGAGTGAGGATTCTCATCCAAGACCTCAGTGAAGTGATCGTAAGCGTCTTTGGCATCGGTCGCGTAAAGCGGATTTTGGAAGTCCTCTTTTTGAAAGTCCGTATCGGACAGCATCTGCCATTCGTCTTCAAAGCCAGGCTGTGTCGTCTCAAGCGGAACGTCATTGATATAGAGGCGCCCGTTCTCATAGAGAATTTTATCACCCGGAAGACCGATCACCCGCTTGATAAAAAAGGTTTCCATATTGCGAGGGTATTTAAAAACAACGACCTCGCCCCGCTTCGGCATACGAAACTGAACAAGCCATTTTTCGGTAAACGGAACGCGAAGGCCATAGACCGCTTTATTGACGAAGATATGGTCGTGAATCAGAAGCGAAGGCAACATCGACGCCGACGGAATGACGTAGGCCTCAATCAGCGCCCAGCGAATCGACAGCGCGAGAACAATCGCAAAAACAAATGAACCCCAGCCCTGCGTGGACTTTCTGTAGAGTTCCTTCCAGTTCAGCTTTTCGCCCGAGTTGCTATCGCTCACGTTGCATCCTTCCGGTCAAACTTGCCCAGTCAATCGAGCCGAATCAGTCTTGATCTATCATCCACCACATCGGGGCCGTACTCAATCCTCGACCTTGAGAATTGCGAGAAACGCCTCTTGCGGCAGTTCGACCGTGCCGATCTGCTTCATGCGCTTCTTACCTTCTTTTTGCTTCTCCAGAAGCTTCCGTTTTCGAGAGATGTCGCCACCGTAACACTTGGCCGTCACATCCTTGCGCAACGCACTCAAGGTTTCACGAGCGACGATCTTCGATCCGATCGCTGCCTGAATTGCGACCTGGTACTGCTGCCGCGGAACGAGTTCGCGCATCTTCTCAACCAGTGCACGTCCGCGATTTTGAGACTTTGATCGATGCACAATCAACGACAGCGCATCCACTGGCTCGCCATTGATCAGAATATCCAATTTCACAAGATCGGACTCCTGGAAGTCGAGAAGCTCGTACTCCATCGAGGCATAGCCTTTTGAGATCGACTTCAGTCGGTCATAGAAATCCATGACGATCTCGTTCATTGGAATCTTGTATTCAATCATGACCTTTTTGTCGGTCACATAGTCCATCTTGACCTGAATGCCGCGCTTGTCTTCACAGAGTTTGAGAATACCGCCAATAAATTCGCTCGGCGTATGCACAACAACACGCACGTAGGGCTCTTCCATCCGAGTGATCTTCGTTGGATCGGGCATGTGCGCAGGATTCTCAAGATCCATCGTGACGCCATCAGTAGTCGTAATTTTATAAACAACCGTCGGCGCCGTCGTGATCAAATTCAAGCCGAACTCACGCTCCAGGCGCTCCTGCACAATCTCCATATGCAGGAGACCGAGGAATCCACAACGATAGCCAAAACCGAGTGCAGCCGACTTTTCTACCTCATAGGTGAGCGAGGAGTCGTTGAGCACAAGCTTCTCAAGCGCATCTTTCAACTGCTCGTAGTCGCTCGAGACAACCGGAAAAATGCCCGAGAACACCATGGGCTTTACTCGCTTAAATCCGGCGAGCGGCTCCGTCGCACCTTTTTTATGTGTCGTGACCGTATCACCAACCCGAACATCGCGAATATCCTTGATGCCGCAGATGATGAATCCCACCTCACCTGCACCCAACGCCGGACACTCAAGCGGAGCCGGCGAGAAGGTACCCAGCTTCAAAACTTCGTAGTCCTTGTCAGTCGACATGAACTTGATGCGATCACCTTTGGTGATGATGCCATCCATCACGCGCACAAGAACGACGACTCCCTGATAGCTGTCAAACCACGAATCGAAAATCAACGCTCTGAGCGGCGCTTCGCGGTTGGCCTGTGGTGGCGGTACTTTCTTTACAATGGCCTCTAAGATCTCACGAATGCCAATGCGCTCTTTGGCTGAAGCCATAACCGCTTCACTTGTATCAAGACCGATCGTCTCTTCGATTTGCTTCTTCACGCCTTCAACATCGGCGGAAGGAAGATCGATTTTATTCAACACCGGAATGATCTCAAGATCGTTCTCGAGAGCCAAATACACGTTGGCTAGAGTCTGGGCCTCAACCCCTTGCGCCGCATCGACAACAAGAATGGCCCCTTCGCACGCGGCTAAACTTCGAGAAACTTCGTAGCTAAAATCGACGTGCCCGGGGGTGTCGATCAAATTGATTTGATATTCTTTCCCGTCATCAGCCTTGTAGAGCAGGCGAACGGTCTGCGCCTTGATCGTGATCCCGCGCTCGCGCTCAAGATCCATATTGTCGAGAAACTGCGCCTTCATTTCGCGATCAGAGAGCGATCCCGTGTAGTGCATCAGTCCGTCGGCCAGCGTGGACTTTCCATGATCAATGTGTGCAATGATTGAGAAGTTTCGAATCTGAGTCGTATCGTGCACGTCTACTCTACTTTCAAACGATTAGATGCAGTCGTTTCCCAACATAGTCCCAATTGGGTCGACGCCCGCTCTGAATCTGGATTGCTCGGATGTCAGCTCCGACACTGCGAAGGACATTATCACATAGTAGCGAGCTGTCAGCGGCTATCGCCTGAAACTCCAACATCGGGTCAATACCTCGACATTCAAACTCGACGCATAAGAAAACCGAGTGCGCACTCGCCCAGGATGCCGCTGCCCTTATTTTGAGCAGCCTGCCTTAATTTTAGATGCCGAAGGGCCGCGACAAAGCGAGGCCCTTCTCAACGCGCACTAAACTCGAGCCAGAGTTTTAACGACGTCCTTGAGTTTCTCGACTTGATCAACTTTCTCCCACGTAAACTCGGCATCGTTACGACCGAAGTGACCATAAGTCGCCGTCTTCAAATAACGTGGCTTCAAGAGGTCATAGCGCTCAACGATCGCCGCCGGCTTAAGGCTCCAAATCTCGCGCACCGCGCGAGCCAAAACCTCGCCACCAACTTTGCTTGTGCCGTAGTCGTTAACCATCAAACTCACCGGCTCTGCCAAGCCAATGGCATAAGCCACTTGCACCAAGCAACGGTCCGCAAGGCCCGCGGCTACGATATTTTTCGCCACGTGACGAGCTGCATAAGCGGCCGAGCGGTCGACCTTGGAAGGATCTTTTCCAGAGAAGGCACCGCCGCCGTGCGCGCCATGGCCTCCATATGTGTCCACGATGATTTTGCGACCCGTCAGACCGCAGTCTCCGTGCGGACCACCGACAACAAAACGCCCCGTCGGATTGATGTGAAACTTTGTTTTCGAGTCGATCCATTGCGCAGGAATCGTCTTTTTGATGACCTGCTCAATCACGTATTCACGGAGAGTCTCGTTTTTTACATCTGGCGTATGCTGCGTCGACACGACAACAGCGTCAACACGCTTGGCTTTGCCATCGACATACTCAACTGTGACCTGGCTCTTGGCATCGGGCCATAAGAAATCGACAGCTTTGCTCTTACGTGCAACGGAAAGGTTTTGGAGAATACGGTGCGACAGCGCGATCGAGAGCGGCATCAGTTCCGGCGTCTCATTCACTGCATAACCGAACATCAGGCCTTGATCACCTGCACCCTGCTCGCCTGCGAGAGATGTGCTCGCGTTGACACCTTGAGCGATATCGGGACTCTGACGATCGAGCGTCACGATAACCCCGCAGCTACCGCCATCAAAACCTTTGGCGCCGTCATCATAGCCGATCTCTTTGACGACCTTGCGAACAACTTCCGCAATGTTGACATAGGCTTTTGTCGTTACCTCACCGGCAATAACAGCCAAACCCGTTGTCACCAATGTTTCACAGGCCACGCGAGAGAGTGGGTCCTGCGCGAGCATCGCATCGAGTACGGCGTCGCTGATTTGATCAGCAACTTTATCGGGGTGACCTTCAGAAACAGATTCGCTGGTGAACAAGTAATTTTTCATGGGATCCAGAGCTAGCAGGTCGGCATTAAAAAATCAAAAGGCGAAGCTCATGTTGCTTCGCCTTTTGGCTTTTCTGTCTGCCTGTGCCCAATTCGGGCGCTTAGCCGGTTTTCTTATAGAGCCGGAAGTCACTCTCCAGCTGAGGCGTCAGCCGCGATAGCTTCCCCTCGACACTCTGGTCACGACGTCGTTGATTGATGTCATGTTGGCGCCGACGCTCTTTTGAGAGCTGCCGCTGAAGCTTATTCACGCACATCTCAACCGACCGATAGAAGTCCGTCGAGACAGCCGTGGCTTTATACTTGCGTCGCCCTTCCTGCATCGAGACCTCGATACAGCACTCATGACGCATCATTGAAACGAGGACATGAACATCCATGGGATTGAGCTCGAATCTCTCGAGTTTATCGAGCCGATCCACCATGTAGTCCATCAGGAGATCCGATGAGTCCACGTTCTTGAATGCAAAGTCGACCTTCATTGACCGATTTCCTTTCCGCTTTGCGTGCGAGCCTAAACTGCCAAGCCCGAGTTAAGGTCCTAAAAGGGCCTTTCCCAGCTTATCGGCTCGACCAAAGGGAAACTGGACGAAAATCCGAAGCACCAAAGTATTGACCGAAATCAGGGAAAAACTGTCAGCGACCGGCCCAACTCTCAATCGTCGTTCTCATTTTGAGACAGTTCAAACCAGCGGAGAGCGCCGCACTGCAGCTTTCGGCGCCGGAAGCTGTGGCGAGTCACGAGACCTGCCGGATTGAATGGCCCCTACCGAGCTGTGGCCGAGGCCATGGTTTCACGAACCACGACGACCTTGATCTGCCCGGGATACTGGCACTCTTCTTCAATCTTATTGGCAATCTGTCGGCATAGATCGAGCGCTTTTTTGTCATTGATCCGACGCGAGTCCACGAGAATTCGCACTTCGCGACCGGCGTTGAAGATCAGGGTTTTGTTGACGCCCGGAAAGCCATCGGCAATCGCCGAAAGCACTTCAATCTTCTGATTGTAAACCGAAACCGTTGAACGACGAGCACCAGGGCGCGCTCCGGAAATCGCGTCTGCGGCAATCACGAGATAGCAAAGGTCCGTTGATGGCTGCTCTTCGTAGTGGTGTGCCTTAACAGCATGAACCACTTCAGAGCTCTCTCCGTGCTTTGCGATAAACTCGGCACCAATAACGGCATGTCCGCCCTCAATCGCGTGGTCCATCGACTTGCCCACGTCGTGAAGAAGGCCCGCACGCTTAGCGACAATCCGCTCAACTCCACCCAGCTCGCTCGCCAAGAGGCCACAAAGCCAGCCGACTTCCGCCACATGGTAATGCTGATTCTGTGCGAATGAATACCGATAGCGAAGCTGCCCTAAGCGCCGCTTGATCTCCGGATTCAAATCGCGTGCACCAAGTTCGGCCGCAATTTTATTGCCGTCGTTCTCAATGCGTCGAAGAACCTCGCCCTGCGTCTTTTCAAACAGTCGCCGTACACTGTCGATGGTCGGCGATTTCTCATGCAGAAGTTTTTCCAGAGTTCGCGTGGTCACTTCGCGTGCGACAGGGTCGTAACTCGCAAGCTGGAACGTCGTCGATGTTTCCTTCTCGTTCAGTGTAAGCTGAACTCCCGTGAGTCGCTCAAGCTCGCGGATGTTGGCCTCCGCCTCACCGAGCATTCGCTTCTTCACATCGGGATTCGGAATCTCCACGATTCCAATGCCACGCTCTGTTGGAGCCGGACGCTGGAAACGGTTCAGGACATTTGTCAAAAGACGCTTTGCAATCAACTCGGCCTCAGCCTTTACTTCTTCTTCGATCGCCTGCGCTTTGCGAGTGGCATCGATATCGGCATCTTGCAAAGCCCGCGCGACGAGCTCGGTTTTGACTTGAGCCGGATCAACTGCGGCCACCTTTTCAAGTGCCGCCAAAAGTTCCTTCCGATAGGTCTCGTTCTTTGCGCGCAGCTGCTCGAGTGCCTGCAGGCGCTCGCGAAGTGCTGTTTCGTGCTTCACCAGCTCTTCGTTCTGCTCTTCGATTTCGCGCCGATCGGCATTGTACTCGCGATCGATCTGACTGCGGGCCCGGCGCATCTTCTCGTCGAGCTCTTTGACTTTCGCTTCAAGCTGGTTGAGGTCGCCCTCATGTCTCGCCCATATCGCATCTTCGATTTCTTCCGCTGCGAGTTGCGCCTCTTCCTTCAACCCTTCAGCCCGATCGCTGGCCTCGGCCAACAATTGCTTCGCTTCAGCCTGAGCTTCACGCAGAAGACTCGCATTCTGAAGGCGCATGATGAGAAGGACTATAAGGGCGCCGAGTAAGACGCCGGAGACGGCTGCGATAATCATCGCCTCAGAAATACTTCTTTCTGCGGCTTGAAGGGAGGATTTTGAGGCTTTCGCGGTACTTGGCCACGGTGCGTCGGGCGATATTGATGCCACCCTTTTTGAGCATCTCGACAATCTGCTGATCCGAAAGCGGGTCTTTCGCATCCTCGGCAGTGATGAGCTCTTTAATTTTAACTTTCACCGACTCACTCGCGAGCGCATCGCCATCATCTGTACCGATACCCGAATTAAAGAAATGCTTGAGCTCAAAGATGCCCTGCGGCGTGTGCATGTACTTGGCCGTCGTAACCCGAGAAACGGTCGACTCGTGCATCCCAATATCATCGGCAATATCGCGCAAAATCATCGGCCGCAGAAACGATGGCCCCTTATCAAAGAACTCGCGCTGGCGCTTCACGATGGATTCGGCAACTTTGTAAATGGTCCTCTGCCGCTGGTGAATCGACTTGATCAACCACACAGCCGACTGAAGCTTCTTGGTCACAAAGTCCTGCGTATCGCCGGCTTTCACCGATTCAACCGACTGCTCACTCGACGTTGCCTTCGCCACCTGCTTACCGGCCGACGATGACCGCTTCGACTCCTGCAAAAGATTGCGGTAGAACTGCGAAATTCGAAGGCGCGGCAGGCCATCTTCGTTGAGCGATACCATATATTCATCGCCCACTTTATAAACAAAAACATCAGGCGTGACATAGTGTGTGTCGGGCTGAATGAAAGCGCGGCCCGGGTGAGGATCCATGGAGTAGATGATCTTTGCCATCTCGGCCACGTCTTCAACCATCATATTCATCGCTTTCGCGATGCCGTTGAAATTTCGTTTCTCAAGGTCTTTTAAGTGATTGCGAATGAGGTGTACGACATCTTTCGTGTCCTCTTGAATGTGCTTGGCCTGAATGATCAAACACTCTTGTAGATCACGCGCGCCAATCCCCGGAGGGTCAAACTCCTGAACGTAGGGAAGAACACTTTCGAGATCGTCTTTGTTGAGACCCTCTTCTTCTGCGATCTGCTCAACAGGAGCCTCAAGGTAACCGTCGTCATTGATATGACCAATCAAGACGCCGGCAAGAATCTGCTCCTCGTCCGAAAAGCCAGAGTTCCGCATCTGCCACATCAAGTAGTCGTAGAGCGACTGTGGTGTGGTGATCAGGTTCTCATAGTTCATGATCTCTTCGTTGCCACCCGACATATTCGGCATCGGCTTATAGGTCGCATCGAAGTAATCGTCCCAGTTGATCTCGTCTTGTTTTTTGGGATCTTGCTGCTCGGCCGACTGATCAGTGTTTTCGTTCGAGTCCGCCTGAATTCCGGGACTGGTCACATCGTCAGGGCCATCCTGAAACTCTTCAAGCACCGGGTTTTCTTCAAGCTCTTTACGAACCTCTTGCTCGAGTTCCATACGCGAAAGCTGAAGCAGTTTGATAGCCTGCTGCAGTTGCGGAGTCATCCGCAACTGCATGCCGAGGCCCATTTTCAAACCCATCTTCTGACTCATCGCCATCGCAAGTCTTCCTCTGCTAAAAAAGACGTCTATTCAAATTCACAAACTCAAATCGCTCGCTACAGTTTGAAGTTCTCTCCGAGATAAAACTTACGGGCCAGTTCCGAGTGAGCCACTTCGTCAGCTTTACCTTCAACCTGTACACGACCGTCTTTCATTATATATGCATAGTCGCATATACCGAGAGTTTCTCGTACGTTGTGATCTGTAATCAGGACCCCAATTCCTTTGGCGCGAAGCTGGCGAATAATTTCTTGAATGTCGGCCACCGCAATCGGATCGATCCCGGCGAAAGGCTCGTCGAGGAGAATGAACCTCGGCTCACCAGCGAGCGCTCGCGCAATCTCAACGCGCCGCCTCTCTCCACCGGAAAGCGCATATCCGTAGCTATCGCGAATGTGTTTGACGTTGAATTCAGCCAGCAGCATCTCAAGCTTT
>JAEUWE010000062.1 GCA_016791465.1 Pseudobdellovibrionaceae bacterium | reverse complement strand
CGCTATTCAAAAAACGTCAGTGGAAACAGATTTACAGCCAGTCGCGCTCTACTTGGTGGAGCAGACGCGGGGCGTATTGGGTGGGCGCAATCAGCGGATCACTTTTGGCCCTGGCGGTGGTGACATTGATCTTCGCGACTTTATCGAGCAGCCGCGAGGTGCTTTTCGAGTTGTTTTTGAGTTCATGCCGAACGCGGGAGAAAAGGCGGTTCGACGCGTTTGGTATTTATCCAACGCTAAGCGCCGCCGTGTCGGGCCAGACTGGGTTGGAGCCGGATGTGACTCCTTTATGGACATTACCTCTGTTGTCCAACAGGCCAATTCAAAAGAAGGGCTTCTCGTTGCGATTGGCGACGATCGCCATGTGAGCGCATTGGCCGGAACTTTCTTTTTTGCTGTCAAAGATGGCGGTCGGGTGCAGGTGTCGCGCATATCGGTATTTGACTCTTCCAAACGGAAGCTGCAGTGTCGGCCTCGATGACGAAACTCAATCTTGCAAAATACCAGGTGACGACTCTTCAAGGACAGCCGGTTTCGCTTGCGGAATGGACGGGCAAAGTTTTGCTCGTCGTCAATGTTGCCAGCCAGTGTGGCTTTACGCCTCAGTATAAGGGGCTGCAGCAACTGTTCGAGCGCTACAAGGACCGCGGGTTTATGGTACTCGGTTTTCCATGCAATCAGTTTGGTGCACAGGAAGCTGGCGATGCCGATGAGATTCAGCAGTTCTGTGATCTCAACTACAATGTTTCTTTTCCGATGTTTGCGAAAATTAAGGTGAATGGCCCTGAAGCGGATCCATTTTATCAAGATCTGCGCGAGGCAGCGCCGGGCTTGCTCGGCACAACGCTGGTCAAATGGAACTTTACGAAATTCCTTATTGATCGCGACGGAAACGTTGTTGAACGTTATGCACCTCAAGCGGAGCCTGAAAGTCTTGCGGCAAAGATTGAAGAACTTTTGGCAGTCAAGGCAGACCAATCCTCTGGAGAGTAGCGTAGGGTAGTAAAGTAGAGACTTGAAATCAGCTTGAGTCGTCAGCAAGGTGGATCGATGGCGGGAACAGTCGTCAATAAAGAGAATAAAGGAACGTTCGCGACTGAGCTCGTCGATAAAGCTCATGTCGCTGGCTTTTTTTTAGTTAAGGAAAAGGTCTTCGGTACCGGCAAGAACGGCAAAAGCTTTTTGAGTTTTCAGCTGGCTGATCGCACGGGCTCTGTCGATGCACGAGTTTGGGACAATGCTGAGGCACTGCAGTTGATCGTGCAAATTGGCGATGTGGTTCAGGTGCGTGGGCTTGTTCAAGTCTTTCAAAGTCGGCTACAGCTTGTGGTGCACAAGATGGAGCGTGTATCAGATCCCGATGTTGAGCCAGGATTGCTTGTTGCGGCCAGTCGACAGACGGCAGAAGCGATGGAGCAAGAGCTGTTGACGATCGTCAATGATTTAGCACATGGCCCGATTCGAACGCTGCTTCAGCAAACACTGGCGGATCCTCAAGTGCGTCAGCGCCTGCTGACGCATCCAGCAGCGAAGACAATTCATCACGCCTATCGATCAGGTCTTCTTGAACATATACTCTCGATTGCGAAGTTAATGCAGGCGATTCATGCTCACTACACAGCGGCCGGTGCCGCCGTGGATCTCAGCTATTTGATTTTCGGCGCGGTCTTTCACGATCTGGGAAAGATTTGGGAACTTGAGGGAGAGGGGCCCTATCAGTATAGCTATCGTGGGCGCTTAGTTGGGCATATGGCGATTGCGCTGGAGATGATTGATGCGAAAGTGGCTAATATTCCGGACATGGATGCGCGAACGTTGGACAAACTCAAGCACATCATCTTGAGTCATCACGGCAAACTTGAGTACGGATCGCCAAAAGAGCCGATGTTTCTTGAGGCTGCATTGGTGGCGATGGTGGATGAGTTTGACAGCAAAGTGGCGGCGCTCACGCAGTTTATTTCGGCCGAAAAGGCTGGTGGCGCGGAGTGGTCGCGTCTGCATCCGCAACTGAATCGATACTTTTTGTTGAGGTAGCAGAAGATCATGATCGGCAACGTGATGGACTTGATTAACGCTTACAAACGCTATGACCCGGCTGCGAAGTCCCGCTGGGAAATCGGTTTGCTTTATCCCGGTCCAAAGGCGATCGCCCTGCATCGCCTAGCACACGCTCTTTATGTAAACGAATTTTTCTTTCTTGCACGGCTCATTGCAGAGATCTCACGATTTTTAACCGGCATCGAAATTCACCCTGGTGCGACGATCGGCCGACGCCTTGTGATTGATCATGGGATTGGCGTCGTTATAGGCGAAACCGCCATTATTGGCGACGACTGCATTATTTTTCATGGAACCACGCTGGGCGGCGTTCGTTTTGACCCAATTAAGCGTCATCCGACGGTTGGCAACCGAGTCCTGATCGGCGCCGGCGCCATCGTCCTTGGCCCCATTCATCTGGGCGACGACAGTAAAATCGGCGCCAATGCTGTCGTCATGAAGGATGTTCCCGCTGGCGGACGAGTGCTGGCAACGCCGACAGACCCGACTGAAAAAACATCGCGAGAGTCGGGTCAGGCATGAAGCGGTCGCCGTTGATTCCAATTTTTTTAATTGTTGCAGTTGACGTGCTCGGCTTCACGATCATTCTGCCACTGCTGCCGTTCTATGCGCAGCAGTATGGAGCAACGCCATTCGTGGTTGGTGTTCTTGCGACGACATTTGCGGTCTGTCAGCTGATATCGGGTCCGTTTTTGGGGCGTGTTTCCGATCGCTATGGCCGTAAACCAATCCTCATGCTGAGTCAGGCTGGAACATTTATCGGTTTTGTTTTGCTCGGAGTTGCAAACTCGCTTCCGATGATTTTTTTGAGTCGCATTATCGATGGAGTGACGGCAGGAAATCTCACCATTGCTCAGGCGGCGATTGCTGATGTGACGCCACCAGAGAATCGCGCTCGCGCCTTTGGCGTGATCGGAATTGCTTTTGGTCTGGGTTTCCTCTTAGGACCTGCGATTTCTGCAGCTCTTGCTCACTTCGACATTCACTATCCGGCCTATGCGGCGGCGGGACTTTCGATGTTGTCGATTTTTGCGACGTGGTTTTTATTGCCGGACGCTCAGCAAAAAGTTGATTCAACTGTGAATGCGAAATCGGCAAAGCGACTGCATGCATACTTTAAAGATCTAAACCTGCGTTGGTTGCTCGTTGAGTTTTTGATTTTCGGATTTATCTTCTCGGGATTTACATCCGGCTTTGCTCTTTTTGCTGAACGGCGATTCACTTGGGATGGGCATGCATTTGGTCCTCGAGAAGTGGGAGTGCTGTTTACGTACTCGGGATTTCTAGGTTTGATTTTGCAGGGCTTTTTGCTCGGCCGTCTGGTGAAGGCGTTTGGTGAAGCGAAACTGGTTTGGGCGGGCTTTCTCTCGATGGCTGTTGGTTACGGAGTTTTGGCATTTGCCAATTCGATTCCGCTCCTCGTTCTCGCGAGTACAATTGGCTCCTTCGGATCTGGTGTGATCCGTCCGGCGCTCACGGCGCTCGTGTCGAGAGTTGCTGATGCTCGCGATCAGGGCGCTGTGCTCGGAGCGACGCAGTCGCTGATGAGCATGGGGCAAATCGTTGCGCCGCTCTTCTCAGGTTGGATTATCGGCGCGGCTTCCCACGATATGCAGTATCTGGCTTTTTGGGGAATTTGGCTGAGCGTTCTGGCCGTTCTCGGTCTTTTGGTTCGCTCGTTTTGTCATGCAAAGAAGTCGCATGGAGCAAGATAATAAATTCGCGTTTGCGTAGTTCCGGAGCCCAGCCTGCAACGGTCGTTTTAACGGTGTGAGCGGTCCCGCTCAAATATGCTTCGCTCTCCGTTGTCAGATCGCAGCCGAGCGTCAGTACTCGCTCCCGCGCGACAAGTTCCAAGTCATCAAGTAGCCGAACCAACCGGTACGGCGTGTCCATCAAGACTTGCGCGCGGCGCTCTGTTGCCACGTCGCGGAGAGCTTTTTCGCGCTCTTCTCGTTCTGCTGGCAAAAAACCTCGAAAAACGAACTGGCGAAGATCGACTCCTGAAGCGCTCAACAGGCACATCAGGCTCGAGGCGCCCGGGACGCTTGAGACGCGATGTCCCCGTCGGCGAAGGGCTGCGACCAGCGGAGCGCCAGGATCGCAAAAGCCCGGTGTGCCGCAGTCTGAGACCAAGGCGGTATAGCTGCCACCGCCAAAGTTGGCGATCACCCGTTCGCAAAGTTCAGCCACGTCGTCGGGCGTTGAGTGTTCGTTGAGAACCATCAGATCGTCATTGGTCGGGTGACGCTCCCGGCCCAGGCTTTTGAGCAGCGTCGTGAGCGGGCGAAACTCTTCGCCGATGACGAGCCTGGCCTCACGCAAAAGACGTGCGGCGCGCGGGCTGAGGTCGTCCGGGGAGCCAATCGGTGTCGCAATCAGATAAAGGGCGATGTCATTCATGCCGATTCAAACTGGACGAGGTCCCCCCAAACGGTCAAGATGAAGTCATGGAGTGGAAAACTCTTGAATCCAAAGAATTGCTGCAGGTTGGCCTTTTTCGTCTGCGACAGGATCGATGTCAGATGCCCGACGGGCGTGTGATGCCTCGCTACTATGTCATGGAGTTCCCGGACTGGGTAAACATCGTCCCGGTGACCCACGACAACAAGATCGTCATGGTTGAACAGTACCGGCATGCCAGCGGTCGGGTGCATCTCGAGCTCCCGGGCGGCTCAACGGAGCCTCACATCGTCGAGGACCCCAAACGCGGGGCGCTTCGCGAGCTGATCGAGGAAACGGGTTACGTTCCCGACGATATTCGCCTGGTTGGGAAGCATTTTCCAAACCCCTCAATGCAGAACAACGCGATGTGGACCTTTATTGGTTTCGGTTGTCGCAAGCAGGGCGAGCCAACTCCCGATCCGTACGAGGATCTGAAGGTCGTGGAGCTCACGGTGAGCGAAGTTTATCAAAAAATTCAGTCTGGAGAGATCGACCATTCTATTGTCGTCGCCTCTCTTCACTATGCGATGTCATTTTTAGGAATTAGGTAAGAGGGCGGCCGTATGCGAATCGTTGAAGTCATCAGTGCGTTTTTTGATCTCGACAATGTGGAGTTCATCATCAAGGTGATCGCGTCGGCATTGTGTGGGTCGCTTCTTGGCTTTGAGCGCAAGTTGCACACCCGGCACATTGGGATGAAGACCAATTTTTTGATCTGCACGGGAAGTATGCTGTTTGCTGACATTGGCCTGGAGCTCGCAAAAAGTGTCGGTGGAGATCCGGCGCGAGTGATGGGGCAGATTGTGACTGGAGTTGGATTTCTTGGTGCTGGCGCGATTATGCGTGAAGGCAATCAGAATATCGTGGGTCTGACGTCGGCTGCGGTCGTTTGGGTGAATGCCGCAATTGGTTCGGCGATCGGTCTTGGGTTTTATCCGGAAGCGACGTATTTCACGATCATTGTTCTGATTGTGATGCCGATTCTGCATAAACTTGAACAGCGCCTTCCGCGCCCGACATTCTTTAACGGCGATGAGGATCCCAACAATCCAAACACGCCGGTCAAAGACAAGCGCGCAATTGATTGAAGACAGTGTCGTCGTCTAGGCGACTTGAACTTCGTGATGAGCCGGGTCGTCAAAATTCACTCGGCAGCGCAGAGTGGAGCCGACCTCAAGTCGCGGAGGTAGATCAGCTGGATGTAGCGCCGAGCTCTTGAGTACCCACTCTTCGCCGGTCTCGGGATGAACCCAACGGCAGATCAGGCGAATGCGGCGGGCCGTCTGCGCTTTTTCCGTTGTTCCCTCAAGCGCAACGAAGGTGCACGCGGTTTCAATTGCTGAGCCGTGACTGCTGCCGACGGATCGGCGTCGCGCTTGGTAGCGCATGAAGGAACAGAGGCCGAGCAGAGTCCATGCGATGCCAGATAGGCTGAGAAGCATCATTGTTAGCCATGACTCGGCCTGGCCCTTGCCCCTGATATCAGTGACTTCACGAACCTCAGATGGATTTTCAGAATTAAAATAAAGTGTTGTTGAGTCTCCGAGTGTCGCCTTGGCGAGCGGACCATCGATTGGTTTGTACTCGAAAGTATTGCCGTCGACTTGATACTGAAAGACCGGTGCGCGATCTTGCATCTCCACGACTTCAGCTGAAGCCATGCGCGCGTTATGAGAGAACACGCGGCTGTGCTGGTAGCTAAACAGACCAGCTCCTGAAAATAGTAACGCGAAGACCAGGCTGAAACCCGAAAAGAGAGTCCAGTCGCCCGTTGAAATTTTGAGGAGCAAGTTCCGCATTGTCACCGTAGAGTTTTCGGCAGATTGCCCCAATCTCCTTAACCATTCCCAAACTAACAGTCAGGAGTCTCGAATTGAGACGGTGAACCTCTAAAGGCTGCTTTTCATTTTTTCTTCAAGCTCGGCCCAGCGCGCAAAAAGACTCTCAATCTCCGTCTGACGAGTGGCGACCTCGGCATAGAGGCGAGCCGACTCGGCAGCAGGAGCCGTTGCCGCTTTGGCTTCAAGAGCGGATAAGGCCTCTTCCTTCTCGCGGATTTTCTGTTCCATCTGTTCGAATTCAAATTTTTCTTTATAAGAAATGCGCACGCGCCCAGCGCCCGCTGTGTCGGTCCCGGCGGTCGCTGCTTTTCCGGTCTCTCCACTCCGCGCGAGGGCCGTCGCCTCAACCATTTTCGCACGCTGTTTGTGAAACGCATTTTCCCACTGGAGATAGCTTGCAAAGCGCACGAGCTCGCGGTTTTCCGTCATACCAAAGGCATAGATGTCATCGGCCACTCGATCCAAGAACGCGCGATCGTGCGATACGAGAAGGATCGCTCCATCGTAGTCATCGAGTGCGTCTTCTAAAACTTCGAGAGTTTCAAAGTCCAAATCATTTGTCGGCTCGTCGAGAATCAGAAGCATAGCGGGTTCAAGCAGGATCTGCGCGATTCGGAGTCGTGCGCGTTCGCCGCCTGAAAGGCGACCGGCGGGGAGTTCGACCTGCTCAGGGCGAAACCCAAATTTACTCAAGTAGGCTTTCACGTTCACCGTGCGACCTTGATAGATGACCGAATCGCCTTCGCCGGT
>JAEUWE010000043.1 GCA_016791465.1 Pseudobdellovibrionaceae bacterium | reverse complement strand
TGGGGTGGGCAACAGTCTTGATCTCATTTCGTTGACCCGTCTTGAAACCAAGGGAAGTCGACTGGCTGGGGCAGTCGAAGAAATCATCACATTGGGGCCAGCGTTTCTTGAGAATCTAAAAAAGCGCATCGGCCTGGAGATCGTATTATTCGACTCTCGGGCGATGATTGTTGGTTCAAGTCATCCGGATCTTCTAATTTATCCTAAAGATGCATTCGTAAAAACGATCGTCGATCGTGAGGAATCTGTTTTTGATCTCACCCTGCGCGGTGATCCATTGGGTTTGATGGTGACGAAAGTGAAATGGGGTGACTCCCATTTCTTCGTTGGTCTAGCGGCATCAAAGCAAAAATCCAAAGCTGTTTTGAGAAACATCAATCTCGCGTTTTTCACCGTGATTGGTGCTGTGGGGCTACTTCTCATCTTTACAGCTTTCGTGACATCAAAAATTGTTTTGAAACCACTCAATGATCTTGTTGAGGCGCTACAGACGATGGATGTCCGGGACGGTCCAATCGAAATGCCGATCACCACAGAGACAGAAATTGGGGTTCTCACTGAGAGCTTCAACGATATGTCTCGTCGGATTCACATGGCGAGATCTGAACTGCGGGCGAAAATCGCAGAGTTGGAAGCGGCCAATCGAGAAATTCGAGAAACGCAGGCGCGGCTCGTTCATACGGCAAAAATGGCAAGTCTTGGTCAGCTTGTCGCCGGTGTGGCACACGAGCTCAATAATCCAATTGGGTTTCTCTATAGCAACATGACGACCTTGCGCGACTATGTGCATAAGCTTGAGAGTCTGATTGAAGTTGGATCTGTCAATCCAGCGCAATTGGCCGAGAAGAAGATTGAAGTCGACTATGACTACATCGTGAAAGATCTTCCGAAGCTGATCGCATCAAGTGAAGACGGTGCTCGTCGCATGCGAGACATTGTCGTCAAATTGCGCAATTTCTCGCGCCTCGATGAGGCAAAACTTAAAAAAGTGGACCTTCGGGACGGATTAGAAAGCACGCTGGCTCTTCTCCAGGGCGAACTCAAAAATCGGATTAAAATTCATACCCATTTTGGCAATGTGCCAGAGGTCCTTTGTTATGCAAGCCAACTCAATCAGGTGTTTATGAACATCCTGTCGAATGCGGCACAAGCAATTGAGGGAGAGGGCGAGATTTGGATTGAGACCGATATGGCAGATTCCTCAGGCGCAAAGATGGCGCGTGTTCGTATTCGCGATAGCGGAAAGGGTGTGAGCCCTGAAGTGGCAGAGAAGATGTTTGACCCGTTTTTTACAACGAAGGGTGTCGGTCAAGGAACTGGTCTTGGCCTCAGCATCTCCTATGAAATTGTGAAAAAACATGGTGGAGACATCCATGTTCATTCTCGTCCAGGTCAGGGCGCAGAATTTGAAATTTTGCTTCCGGTCGAAGGTCCTGGCCTCAAGTCCTGAGAAAATGTTCCGATCAGAGACAGTGAAAACCATTAGGTTTTAAGCGTCTCAATTTGGAACATAGGAATCATGGCGGCGAAGAAGAATCGCAACAAAATTAAGAACGACGGATATGCGACGAAAGCTCGTCGCGCCGAAGAGTTGCGTGCCCTTT
>JAEUWE010000479.1 GCA_016791465.1 Pseudobdellovibrionaceae bacterium | reverse complement strand
CGTTTGAACGCTGCTCTCTTCAATGCGACTGGTCCGCAGATGAAGCAATCGGTTCAAGTTAGATCGTCGGAACCTGACTTCGAACAAATCGTTCGAAATCTTCGAATAGTTCTCAAACTCGAATCGGCTGCGGGCGCTGAGACGACGATACGTGAGCTTCGTCAAAACGGTCTCGGGTATAACAATCTTCTCTACATCGCGACCGTTCTCGCAGAACTTGAAAGTACCCGTGACGCGACTCTTCCGGTCTTTCTGGTAGAGGAGCCCGAGGCGCACCTACACCCTCAGCTCCAATCCGTTCTGACCAAGTTTCTTGCTGAAGGCCTCCACGGCGAGCGACGAAATGTGCAGACGATCGTGACTACTCACTCCCCCACGATCGCTTCAGAGGTGCCGTTTAAGGCGATCGTGTCGCTCTATCGTAAGCGAGACGGCTTCTTGGGCTCCTTCCCATTCTTCAAGGCGGGGCTATCAGTCGCCGAGGAGAGAAAAATAAAGCGAATGCTCGATGTTACGAGGGCCTCAATGCTCTTCGCCAGGGGAGTAGTTTTTGTTGAGGGTGTGACCGAGCACGTACTTCTGCCAGTTCTCGCCAACAGACTTGGAAAGGATCTTCACGCGAGTCACATCTCAGTCGTGCCGGTTCACGGTGTCAACTTTGAAACGCTGGGACGCCTCTTCGGACCGGGCCGTATCGACATCCCGGTTTCGATAATCACGGACGGCGACCCGACGGTCGAGCATGTCGCAGGAGTGCCGGAGACCTGGAGAACCGAAATCCCAGCGGGATTCGCGAACGACACCTATCCTCCAGCGGATCGGATTGCGAATGTGCGAGCGCTTGAGGAGAACAACGCGAGCCTTCGAGTCCTAGTTTCCTCCGTAACGCTTGAGTACGATATGGCCTTGGCAGCTATGAACAACGGACTGGTAATGTGCGACACGTGGCGATCGCTTGGAAGAACTTACGTATTGGATCGTGAGGACGTCGTCGCGGCGGGTACGGCAAAAGATAGGGCGCTTCTAGTTTGGCGCGGAATCTGCCGCTCTTCAACACCGAGAAGCAAGGCGGAGTTCGCTCACGCGCTTGCCGAAACGCTCCTCGAAAAGAATGTGGCCGGTGAGTTCGTCATTGGTGCCGCCGATTTTACAGTTCCCGCTTACATTGTTGAGGCATTGGCCCATGCCGTTCCCGACTAATGAGCAACGTGCGATATTAGAGTCAAACGACCGACTCGTGATTGTCGAGGCTGCGCCTGGTAGCGGGAAGACGCATCTCTTCATTGAGTTTATGAAGCTTAACCTTACTCGGTTCGTCGATCCGAGGTCGGGAATTGCTGCGCTGTCTTTTACGAACGCGGCCCGAGACGAAATTCAGACTCGACTGGGATTGGTTCTCGATTCCAACCATTTTATCGGGACGCTTGATGCGTTCATGTATCGGTTCGTCGTCAAACCGTTTGCCCCGGCTCTTGGCCTTCATGAGCATGGAGTACGCCTTTTGGCGGCGCCGCTCGACGAGGAGCAGAGATCTTTCCAGGTTCAGCACGGCCCGACCGCTAGGAACCAAGCGAGTCTTTTCTCGATCAAATTTGTTGATGGATCTATCGCGGCTCCGGTAATGCATGTGAGAGATCGTGGGGCCTACGGTCGTCCTCACTTGGTTCATGCAGAGCGAGAAGCGCCCGTGCTTCGTCGAAAACACGAGATGTGGACGAGTCACGGTCTTATTACGCACTCCGATTGTGCTTATATCGCGGCAAAAATATTAAGTGACTCCGTTCTTGGACCTCAGGTAATTGAGATTCTCTCGCGTCGGTTCCCGATGATTTTGGTCGATGAAGTACAAGATACGGGTCGCTTCTTAAGCGTCGCTCTTACGAAACTTCTCGAAAGTGATCGAGTTGAAAGCCTTGTGGTCGGCGATCCCGACCAATCCATATATGGATTCAGCGGAGCAAATCCAAACCTATTTAACGAGCTGCGAACGATCCCGGGCGCGGTTGTGTACCCTCTCACTCAGACGCAACGATGCTCCCAGGGAATTTGCGATGCGGCTTCGCACCTGAGTGCTACCGGTCGCCAGATCGTTCCCGACGCTGACGTGCAGCCGGGAAGACAGATTTTGCTCGTGCACCGGCAA